>JAZUOQ010000121.1:0-3743 GCA_045604775.1 Eubacteriales bacterium | reverse complement strand
GTAGCTGATCTTACACCGCCTGTCGCTCTCGCTGCTTATGCAGGTGCAGCAATCGCTCAGGCTAACCCTATGAATACAGCATTTACTGCCACTAAACTGCCTATAGGGGCATTTATTGTGCCATATGTATTTGCTCTTAATCCTGCAATGCTGTTTATTGACACTACCGTGTGGGAAGTTATCTTGATCTGTATAACTTCACTTGTAGGCATATTTGCTGTATCAGCAGCACTGGAAGGATATTTCTTATGTAATATGACATGGTATGAACGTATAATATGCGTAGTTGGCGGTTTACTGCTTATCTATCCGGGCATTGTAACTGATGTTATTGGTCTTGTTTTGGTAGGAACTGCAGTTATTATCCAATTAATAAATAAAAAGAAAGTCCCGACTATTGTTAGTTAAATATTTCTTATAAATTAACTCCCCTTATTAAAGGGGAGTTAATTATATTATATTATATTCTGATGCTAAACCCGCAAATGCATTAAGCGAATTTAAAACTCTTGATTTATCAACACAATATGCAATTCTTACATAACCTGTTATTCCGAAATCATCACACGGTACGACGAGAATTTCATATTTTTTTGCACGCTCAAAAAACTCAAAAGCATCAGATGTAGGTGATTTTACAAACAAGTAAAATGCACCATCAGGCTTAACACACTCAAAGCCCAGTTCTGTAAGTGCGTTGTACAGTAAATCACGGTTCTCCCTATAGATTTCAATATCGACCCTTACATCAATACAACGTGTAATCACTTGTTGAAAAAGACTGGGAGCACATACATAACCAAGCGATCGACCTGCTCCGCATATTGACAGATAGACATTTTTACATTCCTGCATATTTGGGCTTACTGCGATATAACCAATACGTTCACCGGGAAGCGAAAGTGATTTTGAATAAGAATAGCAAACCAACGTGTTTTCATAATAATTCATAAGATAAGGCACATTAACACCGGAATAGACAAGTTCCCTATACGGTTCATCAGCAATCAGATAAATAACATTTCCGTACTCTGCAGATTTTTTTGTAAGTACATCACACACTGCTTTTACAGTTGACTCAGAATACACCACGCCGCTTGGGTTATTGGGTGAGTTTATAATTACAGCCTTAGTATTAGCGTTGATTTTGCTTTCAAAATCTAAAACATCAATTTCAAAGGTTTTATCCTTTGGCTTACTTACAACAATATTAGCACCTGAATTTTCAATGAATACACGATATTCAGTAAAAAATGGTGCAAATACAATACATTCATCGTTATCATTTTCTACAATAGCTTTAAGACAAATGGAAAGTGATGCTGCAGCGCCACAAGTCATATATATAAGATCGGGTGTAATTTTAACACCAAAACGCCTATTTATACTATCTGAAATTGCCAAACGAACACTAAGATCGCCTTGTGCTGAGGTATAGCCATGAAGTGAAACAGAGTTATCTGTTTCTAAAAGTTCCTTTATGGTCTTATCTACCTCGGCGGGCGGTGAAACGCTGGGATTACCAAGACTAAAATCATATACATTTTCTGCACCGATTTCGCTTGCACGTATTTTACTATATTCAAATATTTCACGTATAACTGAACGTTTGCTGCCCAGACTGAACATTTTATTATTATATGACATATTATCACCTGCAAATTAAATTTAATTAATTATACACTTATCCTATAAATTTAGCAAGTACAAAAAATGCAGCCCGTATGGACTGCATTTTTATTATTTTACAAGAGTGATAATTGCCATTTCGGCATTATCACCACGGCGCGGGCCTTTCTTAATAATTCTTGTGTAACCGCCGTTACGGTCAGCATAGGAGGGAGCAATCTCTGTAAAGAGCTTGTTTACAACATCCTCCTTAGTAATATATGAAAAAGCCTGGCGTTTTGAATGAAGTGTATCATTCTTACCGAGTGTAATCATTTTTTCAGTGATTCTTCTTACTTCCTTGGCACGCATAAGAGTTGTTTCAATGGAGCCGTTTTCAAGAAGATAAGTCACCATACCTCTGAGCATTGCACGACGGTGGTCTGTTGTTCTGCCCAGTTTTCTGTATCCTGACACCTTAGTATACCTCCAATATTAGTATTAGTCGTCATCTCTCTTAAGAGATAATTCAAGGGATGCAAGCTTGCCGATAACCTCATCAAGAGATTTTCTACCAAGGTTGCGTACCTTCATCATATCTTCCTCGCTTTTGTTTGTGAGGTCTTCAACAGTATTAATACCTGCACGCTTGAGGCAGTTGAAAGAACGTACTGAAAGATCAAGTTCTTCAATAGTCATCTCTAAAACTTTCTCTTTTCTTGTTTCTTCTTTTTCAACCATTATTGCAGCGTTCTTTGCTTTTTCTGACAGGTCAATAAAGAGCATAAGGTGCTCATTCATTATACGTGCTGCCATTGAAACTGCATCTGAAGCTGTAACGGTTTTATTTGTCCATACATCAAGTGTGAGTTTATCAAGATCTGTGACCTGACCTACACGTGTGTTCTCAACAGTGTAGTTTACTTTGAGAACCGGAGTGAAGTTGGAATCCACAGCAAGCATATTGGGCTGGTTCTGAGTATACTTTTTATTCTGCTCAGCGCCGACATAGCCGCGACCTCTGTCAATAACCATTTCGATATTGAGTTGCGCGTCCTCAGCCAATGTTGCAATAACATGGTCGGGGTTAAGGATTTCAACTTCACTGTCGAGTTTAATATCACCAGCCGTTACGATACCGGGGCCCTTTGCCTCGATATATACGGTCTTTGGTTCCTCGCAATACAGCTTGGGGATAATGCCTTTAATATTCAGTATAATCTCGGTTACTTCTTCCTTGACACCTTCTATTGTCATAAACTCATGGGGTACATCGTTTATTCTTGCACAAACAACTGCACATCCCTCAAGTGTAGAAAGAAGAATTCTGCGTAACGCGTTACCGAGCGTAATACCGTAACCACGTTCAAGCGGCTCGGCAGTAAAACGGCCGTACTCGCCCTTTTCGCCTTGAACATCTGTTTCAATGCGTGGTCTCTCCATCTCGATCATTTAAAAAGCCTCCCTTTAAAATTTCTAATAACTTTAATGAAATGCTGCATTACTTAGAATACAACTCGACAATGAGATGTTCCTCGATCGGAAGATCGATATCTTCTCTTTCGCAGACAGCAACTACCTTACCGGTGGTACCGTCGCGCTCGAGCCATTTAACTATTGCGCGTTTCTCGTTTGCTTCGAGTATGCTCTTGATCTTCTCAGAGTTCATACTACCTTCTTTGATAGCGATTACGTCACCAACTTTTACGAGATAAGACGGGATATTTACTTTCTTACCGTTGAGTGTGAAGTGACCGTGACGAACGAGCTGTCTTGCTTCAGGTCTTGACATAGCAAAGCCTAATCTGTAAACAACGTTGTCAAGTCTGCTCTCAACGATTGAAAGCAGGTTTGCACCTGTTACGCCCTTTTGTTTTTCAGCCATTTCGAAATATTTTGCGAACTGGCTTTCAAGAACACCATAATACTTTCTAACCTTCTGTTTTTCTCTAAGCTGAAGTCCGTACTCGGAGTACTTCTTTCTGCTTTGGCCATGCTGACCGGGAGCATAAGCACGACGGTCGATTGCGCACTTACCTGTGTAGCAACGCTCACCCTTTAAAAACAGCTTTTGACCTTCGCGTCTGCACTGACGGCAAACTGCACCTGTATATCTAGCCATTTGTCATTTCCTC
>JAZUOQ010000120.1:0-1992 GCA_045604775.1 Eubacteriales bacterium | reverse complement strand
GATGATTTGTCTGAAAAAATACAATAGGAGGCATAATGTATGCTATTAAGCTTACATATAGAAAACGTAGCTATAATAAATAAAACTGATATCGATTTTAACGATGGATTTAATGTTCTTACCGGCGAAACAGGTGCTGGTAAAAGTATTATAATCGATTCTATAAATCTTTTACTTGGAAACAAAGGCTCAAGAGAACTAATAAGCACAGGATGTGACTATGCTTATGTCAGTGCAGTTTTTTCCGGTTTCGAACTATCACAGATTGACCTGTTGAAGTCTCTTGATGTTTTTCCAGATGAAGATGGTAATATTTTGATATCCAGAAAAATCAACAAAGATGGTAAAAGCGTTTCAAAAATTAACGGTATTGCTGTGACTGTATCAGCTTTAAAACAAATTGCTCCTATGCTTATTAGCATACACGGACAACACGATAATTCTAAAATATTAGATCCGTCATTTCACATTGATTTTCTTGACGAATTCGGTGAAATAGATATTTATTTAAAACCCTATTATGAAAAATACTCAGAAATCAAAGCAATAAGACAAAAAATTCAAGAATTAACAGCAATTAAAAATAATAGAGAAGAACTTGAAAATGCTTTGAAATATAAAATTGCTGAGCTTGAAAATGCTAAAATAGTTGATGGTGAGCGTGATAAACTTTTACTTGCACGTAATGCTGTAAAAAACAACACTTTACTATTGAAAAATCTTTATAATTCAATCCAGATAATTGATGGTGATGATGGTATGACAACAGGTGTTTCTACTGTTATATCTGAACTCTTATCACTTAAAGATATACTGGATGGAACTGACAAAATTATTGAAACACTTGAAAATATCAAAGCTGAAATGGACGATGTATCATTGTTTGTTTCACGCGCCTTGTCTGAATGTGAAGATGTCGGATATACTGAAGAATATATAGAAGAACGTTTATATTTAATAGATAAAATAATTTCTAAATACGGCTCTGAAAAATCAGCCATCATTGAACTTGAAAAGTATAAATCCGAACTTGATAAATTTGATAATAATGAACTTGAGTTAAGTGAATATACACAAAAATATACAACTCTTTTAACTGAATTGGAAAACCTCGCATCAAATATATCTGAAAAAAGAAGAGAATGTGCAAACATTCTTGAACAGCAGATGCTCACACAGTTGAAAACTCTCGATATGAATCAAGTTGATTTTAAGGTGTCAGTATTGAGAAATCTCACTTCTCGTGGTGGCAATAAATACACGCCCAGCGGTTATGACATGGTTGAATTTTTAATTTCAACAAATGCAGGACAAGCTCTTAAACCCATTTCAAAAATTGCATCCGGTGGAGAGATGTCTAGGATTATGCTGTGTCTAAAAACTATTCTTAATGGCAGCAAAACAGATAATTCTACGGTTATTTACGACGAAATTGATGCTGGTGTTTCAGGTGGTACTGCTCAAAAAATAGGTTTAAAATTAAAAGATGTTTCTCAGAATAAACAGGTGTTTTGTGTAACACACCTTGCACAAATTGCTTCACTTGCTGACTATCATTATAAAGTTGAAAAAGTCACAAAAAACGGAAAAACAGTATCAACAGTAAATCAACTTGATGATACATCACGCAGATATGAAATCGCACGTATAATGGGTGGTATTGAGATAACTGAACAACTTTTAAAATCTGCAGATGAAATGTTGAATTTATCGCATTAAAATTAAAAAAATATAAAAATATATTGACTTATTGATTATCTATGTGCTATAATTCACTTTAGCCGCGTATGTCAGGTCATAAATATGTTTGCATAACCTGCCATAGCGAGTTTTCTTAAAGAAAGTGAGGTGCTTTGTAATGTACGCTATTATTGAAACTGGCGGAAAGCAGTACCGTGTTGAGCAGGGTGATGTTCTTTTCATCGAGAAGCTCAATGCTAATACTGACGACGTTGTTACTTTCGACAAGGTTATCGTAATCGGTAACGAAGG
>JAZUOQ010000119.1:0-3465 GCA_045604775.1 Eubacteriales bacterium | reverse complement strand
GTGCTTTTTGACAATAACCTTTAACAAATATATTAGCTGATACTGTTTAGATTGTCAATAAATATAAAAATTTAATAAAAGTATTTATTTATTAAAATATATATGTTATAATAATTAACTAGATTGCTTAGGATGGTGACTGATGGTTATTTTAGGTATTGACCCTGGGTATGCAACGGTTGGCTACGGTGTTATTGAATATAACGGTGCTCATTTTAAAACATTAGATTATGGTGCGGTTACTACACCGTCAGACTTACCATTTCAGCGTCGTCTTGAAATGGTGTTTGATGGGATATGTGAGTTGTGTTATAAATTCAAACCTGATGCCGCATCTGTTGAAGAATTGTTTTTTAACACGAATTTAAAGACCGGAATTGCTGTCAGCCACGGCAGAGGTGTTATTTTACTTGCAATACAAAAAAGCGGGGTCCCGTTTTATGAATATACTCCTCTGCAGGTAAAACAAAGTGTTGTTGGATATGGTAGAGCAGAGAAAAAGCAGGTTATGCTTATGACTAAAACACTTCTTGGCCTTACAAAAATTCCACGTCCTGACGATGCAGCCGATGCGTTGGCGCTTGCTGTGTGTCACGCCCATTCTTCAAAATCAAAGTTACTTGGTTTACTATAGGAGGTCATTATGATATATTCTCTTAACGGTAATGTTGCAGAAAAATTTAATGATAGAGCCGTGATTGATTGTGGTGGTGTTGGCTTTGAGGTACAGATGACTAGAAATGGTTTGTCTGCACTTTCTCCAGTCGGTGAAAAAGCCAATGTATTTATCCATATGGTGATAAGGGAAGATGCAATGGATCTTTATGGTTTTGTAAATACACAGGAAAGAGATTGCTTTAGAGTTTTGATAGGTATTTCAGGTATTGGTCCCAAAGCCGCATCGGCTATATTGTCAGAACTTTCACCTCCAGAACTTGCAACAGCTGTAGCAACGGGTGATACTGCCCTAATTACTCGTGCGCAAGGAGTTGGTCCTAAAGCTGCGCAACGAATAGTTCTTGAACTTAAGGATAAGCTTAAGGATATTTCTACTGTTCCTATCAAACAGCAGGTAAGACAACAAGGTGATGCTTCAAAAACCATTGAGGCAATTGATGCACTTATGACACTTGGGTATACTCAGCATGAGGCGAAGCGTGCTGTGTCTGCCATGGATATTACTGATAAGTCTATAGAAGATATAATTAAGATTGCTTTAAAAGAGATGATGTGAGGTAGTGTATGATAGAATCAGATTTTGACGAAAGAGTTGTCACCTCGACCTTTACAGAGGCAGACAATGATATTGAAGAGTCGTTGCGTCCTCGCAGACTTGTTGATTATATTGGACAAGAAAAGGCCAAAGATAATTTGGAAATTTTTATTAAAGCAGCAAAAAACAGAGGTGAAAGCCTTGATCATTGCTTACTTTACGGTCCGCCCGGACTCGGCAAGACGACATTAGCGGGAATAATAGCATCTGAAATGGGTGTTAATATTCGTATAACTTCAGGTCCTGCGATTGAGAAAGCAGGTGATTTGGCTGCAATTATTACTAATCTTCAACCCGGTGACGTTCTTTTTATTGATGAAATTCACCGTCTTTCAAGAACTGTTGAGGAAATATTATATCCAGCAATGGAGGACTATGCTGTTGACATCATTATTGGAAAAGGACCTTCTGCCAGAAGTATCAGGATAGACCTACCAAGGTTTACTTTGATCGGTGCAACTACACGCGCCGGACAAATTTCTTCACCACTTCGTGATAGATTTGGTGTGATGCTTAGGCTTGAACTCTACAACAATGATGAATTGTGCGATATAGCTGTGCGCTCTGCAAGCATATTGGGTATTCCCATTGAGACAGAAGGTGCTTATGAGATTGCACGTCGATCACGTGGTACGCCTCGAATAGTAAATAGAATGCTTAAGCGTGTTAGAGATTTTGCACAAGTAAAAGGTGAAGGTGTTATTACAAAACAGATTGCCAAAACAGCACTTGCGGCACTTGAAATTGATGAACTCGGACTTGATAATATAGACAGACTGATGCTTACCAGTATCATAACAAATTTCGGTGGTGGTCCTGTTGGACTTGAAACTCTTGCGGCAACAATCGGTGAAGAAGCTGTGACACTTGAAGATGTATATGAACCGTACCTTTTACAGATGGGCTTTATTTCCCGTACTCCGCGCGGCAGAACTGCTACTGTTAATGCTTACAGACATTTGGGCTTTAAATTTAACGGTGGTGACCAAATTTCAATCGATGTTTAATTTTGGAGAATTTTATGTTATTAGCTGATAATTGGAAAGATTATAGTTTGATTGATGTATCAAATGGCGAACGCCTGGAAAAATGGGGGAATTATATTTTAATTCGTCCCGACCCTCAGGCTATTTGGCAAAATCGCAGAACTGATCCGAGGTGGAAAAAAGCAAACGCGCATTATCATCGTTCAAAAAGCGGAGGCGGGCGCTGGGAGATTTATGATTTGCCAGATACGTGGCAGATTAAATATAATGATTTAATATTTAATATTAAGCCGATGAACTTTAAACATACCGGTATTTTTCCCGAACAGGCTGTTAATTGGGATTTTATGAATGATATCATTAAACATGCAAACAGACCTGTAAAAGTTTTAAACTTGTTTGCGTATACAGGCGCTGCTACAATGGCGTGTGCTGCGGCGGGTGCATCTGTTTGTCACGTTGATGCATCTAAAGGTATGGTACAGTGGGCGAAGGAAAATGCAGAAAGTTGCGGTCTTCGCGATAAGCCTGTTAGATATATTGTTGATGACTGTATTAAATTTGTAGAGCGTGAAATAAGACGTGGCAATACATATGATGGTATTGTTATGGATCCGCCGTCATATGGCAGAGGTCCAAATGGAGAAGTTTGGCAGCTTGAGGATATGCTTTATGAATTTGTCACAAAATGTGCAAAGCTTCTTTCGGACAAGCCTTTATTTTTTATTTTGAATTCTTATTCCACAGGACTTTCCGCATCAGTTATGGAGTATTTGCTCAGGACATGTTTAGGTGACAAAATTGGTGGCAAGTATGAAAGTTCTGAAATCGGTTTAAAAACTGAGTTAGGTCTTGGTTTTCCGTCCGGCTCTGTGGCAAGGTGGCATAGTATATGAGTAAAATAATCGATGTTCAAGATTTATATTTTTCATACGATAATGAAAATTTAGTTCTTGATAATATTAATCTACAAATTGAGGAAAACAGTTTTGTTGCAATTCTTGGTCATAACGGTTCAGGTAAAAGTACGCTTGCAAAACATTTTAACAGTATTTTACTTCCTTGTGGCGGAAAAGTGTATGCTTGTGGTTTTGATACGTCTGATGAAAGTGAAATTCTGAATATTCGCGAAAATGTAGGAATGGTGTTTCAAAATCCGGATAACCAAATAATTGCGACAGTTGTTGAAGAGGATATTGCTTTTGC
>JAZUOQ010000118.1:0-4591 GCA_045604775.1 Eubacteriales bacterium | reverse complement strand
CTTATTGTTTTGCAAATAATAAAGCAAATACACATATGACTCTAAAAAATTTAAAGGCACCTAAGTATGCTTTATTTAACTGCATTTTAGCTGAAACATATGTTTTTGAAAAAGCAGAAAAAGTTTTAAAAAGAGAATAGTAACCATAGGTTTCAAATTTCATAAAATCAGGATAATTGGGGGCATGGCGAGCGTTGCCTGCCTCCTTTTTTTCAATAATCTTGTCAGTAGTTATATAAAACTTACCACTAACAACTTTTATTAATTCCGCGATAGATTTAATGGTATTAACACCAAATATAATAATAAACGGTAAGAATAAAACAATTGGATAATAAGCAACTGGATTAGAAAACAAGCCTTTAGTTGCCATCAGACATAATATAGCAAGGAAAATCACATAAACAAACATTGTCCAGATATATGTTGATATATATCTGTGAATAAACGATTTCTTGTATTGAGTAATAACTAATTCTTTTGTAATTTCAAATTTTTCTTTCATTAGTTCTTTCTCCTTGTTTGCTTTTTATATATAATATATTTTTTAAAATTTATAGTCAACAAAGAATATGTTTTTTTAATAGGACAGATGCTTATACGAAATTTTTTAAACTTATCACCAAACCTCGCCAATTGTGTATACTAACAACTCCCGATGAAATATTAGTGAACAAAGCGAAACTTAACGGGGTTGATTAAACTATTAGTATATGTTATACTTAATAATTAATATAGGGGGTGATATATTTGAGATATAACTTAATTGCAAGTGACCTTGACGGAACACTACTTAATGATGAATGCGAAATAAGCGAGCAAAACCAAAACGCCATAAAAAAGCTTACTGATATGGGAATATATTTTGTACCTTCAACAGGCAGAACTCTTGCAGAAATTACGCCCGAAATCAAAGATAATCCGTATGTTCGCTATATCATTTACTCAGACGGTGCTGTGATTTATGACAAAAAAACAGGCAAAAGATCAACAAGGTGTATTACAAATAAAGCATCAGAATATTTACTTGATACTTTAAATAAATTTGATTGCTTGTTAACAGTTCGTGCAAACGGGAAGTCTTATATAGACGAAAGCAAGCATACATATGACCAATATCAATTACATAATCTATCAGATTACTATCAAGATCTTATATACAAAACAAACACACCGGTATCTGACTATGACAATTTTTGCAAAAACCTCGATAGTTTGGAAATGGTTTGTGCATTTTTCCAAAATGATAAGGAACTTGAAGAATGCAAAAAAGAATTGCTTTGTAAAGATGATT
Source organism: Eubacteriales bacterium (assembly GCA_045604775.1). Taxonomy (GTDB): domain Bacteria; phylum Bacillota; class Clostridia; order Oscillospirales; family QAKW01; genus RGIG9041. The sequence continues at coordinate 3,297 of JAZUOQ010000118.1, read as the reverse complement.
ATATTATTGCATCGTCTGCACCACATAGTTTTGAAGTGTTTTCAAAAGATGCCGGCAAAGGAACTGCTCTTAAAATACTTTCAAAAATGCTTGATGTAGATATAAGGAGTACTATAGCTGTAGGGGACAGTATAAATGATACAACTATAATACAAGCCGCAGGTCTTGGACTTGCTGTAGGTAATACTTTTCCCGAACTAATCGAAATAGCAGACAAATCAATATGTACAAATAACGAACACGCTATCGAATACATACTGAATAACTACATAGTAAAGGGTGATAACAATGAATGATATTTACAATATGACTTTTAAGCGTAAGTTTGCTTTAAATCTATATAAAAATTTAAAATTTACGCTTAATACTATGACCTTTACATCTGATTTTATAAATGGTAATAATGAAAATATGTATCCCGTATTAAGCGTTAAAGGCAGTGCCAATGAGTTAATTAAAGACGGAAAATATATATTTGATGGTGAAAATGCAAATATCACAAGACTTTTAGGCCAACACTTTCCATATGCGACCTACGAAATAAAAACCGATACGCTGTTGGGAAGCGTTGGGATAGTAATATCCAATAAATCAACTACTATAAAAATAAGTGCAGATAACAATGGCAATATTACTGTTCAGAACTCAGGCCATACTGATACTTTTCACAGTAACTGTGAAATCAAAAGTGGTATGAGCCTTATAATAACCAGCAGAAGAAATAAGTTTGACATATATTTCAAAGACAAAAAAACAAATTACATTACAACATTTGTTGTATCTAATATGCAAAACATAATATACAACGATGTATTTACTTCAACAACAGTAGGTATATATCTATCCGGAAATGTCGTAATAAGTGAAGCAAGTTCATATATTGACTGCGGAATAGCACAGGCTGACATACGACCTATACGTTATGAAAACGGCGATATAATTGTAGAAAACGGTAAAATATATTTAACCGCCTCTATACGAATGGAGGAATGGTGTTATCAAGGCATCTTTAGTTGGATCCCTACTACAAGTGAATTTGCACTTACCGGTGCTTTATTCTACGATGCCGGTGACGGTATATGGGGTAACGATGTTGCAGCATCAATCATGTATCACAGACCAAGTGATGAATGGTATTTATGGGTATGCTCATTTTCACACAATCACATATTGGGACATGCACAGTTCAAAGGGGATATACGTTTTGGATTGAATGTTGTGGATATTGAGCTTATGGAAGAGGATAAAGAATCAGAAGAAACCGATTTTAACGCCAGAACCGGTGATGAAGATCCTGATTTCATTTATGATAAAAGTTCGGGAAAGTGGTATTTGACTATATGCCGTAAAAACAACGAAAAAAAATATAAATATTACTTGTATGAATCTTCCAACCCATTTAAAAATTACAAGTATAAAGGAACTACAGAAGGCAATGATGTTACAGGTGGATCTATTATAAAAATAGATGGCAAACTTCGTTTTATTTGCGGAAGCGGATTTGACAAAACAGCAGAATACCATATTTATGATATTTCAGACTTTGATAAATACACCGTTATTAAATGTGACTTTCACGACGGCGGCTTTAGAGGTTGGGGTACAATTATACCGATAAATCTCGGATCGCGCACCAAATATTTTTGGTTAACTTTTGATAGATACCTTCCAAGTGAATACAAATGGAGTTATGGAAATATTTACTGCTTTGAAGCAGACAAGTTTAATTAAAGGTAACGATATGAAAAATAATGCCAAATGGATAACAAATGAAAATTTCGAAGCACTCTCCCCTATTGATCTATTTTCTAAAGAACTTTTTAAACCCGAAAAAAATTATGACAACGAGCTATTAAACAGTCATATACTATTCAGAAAAAAGTTTGATACAAACGCTGAAGGTAAATACATAATACATATATCAGCAGATGACTATTACAGACTTTATATAAACGAAAGTTTTGTATGCTCAGGACCTGCGCCATGTTATCCATGGCATTATTATTACAATGAAGTTGACATTACTGATTATATAAAAAACGGAACAAACACAATAGCAGTTCATACATACTATCAGGGACTTGTCAACAGAGCCTGGGTAAGTGCCGATAGACGTCACGGTCTTATTTGTACGATATACAAAGACAATTCACCTATATTGGTATCGGATGAAAGTTTTAAATGCGCAACACACACAGGTTACGGTATAAGTAAAATAGGTGTTGAACGTCACGACACTTACTTTTGTGAAGTTTTTACATCAAACTCGCCCGAAGAAAACTTCGAAAAAGAAGATTATGATGACAGTTGCTGGGAAAATGCAAAATTTAAAAAAATTGCAGACTACAATTTATTCAAACAAGAAACAGATGTACTTAATTATTATACAATCAATCCATCTAAAGTTGAGAGAATTAAAAATGGATACAGAATTGACATTGGGCGTGAGATAGTTGGATACATAACTGCACGCGCTAAATCTGTAAATGGAGATACCATTACAGTAAGATACGGTGAGGAATTGAATGATGACGGCAGCGTACGCTATCAAATGCGCTGTAACTGCTGTTATGAGGATAAATGGATTGTTTCAGGTAATAATAACACCTTAAAAACATTTGACTACAAAGGCTTTAGGTACTTTGAATTAATTACAGACGGCGACGCTGTTATTGACGCTGATTCGATTAAGGCTATAGCACGCCATTATCCGTACAATGCTGCTATTGAATGTCCAATTGATAATGAAACAGTTAAAAAAGTATGGACTCTTTGTGAGGATACTGTAAAATATGGAACGCAAGAATGCTTTGTAGACTGTCCGACACGTGAAAAAGGTCAGTATCTGGGTGATGTTTCAATATCTGCTGTAGCCAATGCAATATTGACTGATAACGGCGATAAAAGGAGCTGAAGCAGACGGCTGAGCGCCGGCTGTCCACAGCATCCTATAAGCCTTCTAAGCTGATCCTGATCCATAGCGGCGTGATGTTAGGTGTTTCGCTGCTGCTGGCGATCCTGAATTATATCATTACCCGGCAGATCGAGCTCCATGGTGGAGGCCTGGCCGGCATGCAGCTGCGCAGCATTTTGGAGACCGTCAATACGGTCTTGTCCGCAGCCTATGTGATCCTGGCACCTTTCTGGGCCATGGGTCTGACCTATGCTGCGTTATGTCTGGGCCGTGGGAAGGCTGCCTATCCCCGAAGCCTGTTAGAGGGCTTTGACCGCAAAGGTCCTGTGCTGCGACTGCTGTTGTTGCAGGGTCTGATCTACGGTATTATTACCTTTGCTGCC
>JAZUOQ010000117.1:0-5876 GCA_045604775.1 Eubacteriales bacterium | reverse complement strand
TTGTCTTCCTAAGACCGCTTGGCCTCCGACTTTGAACTTCATAAAAGTGAAGTACGTGAAAAAGCAAACAATCTTGGATTTGTAAATTCAAATAAAAAAGATTCTCAGGATATTTGTTTTGTGCCTGATGGTGATTATGCCGCTTTTATCGAGCGATATACAGGCAAAACTTATCCCAAGGGTGATTTTGTTGATAAAAGCGGAAATATTCTCGGAGCTCATCGCGGTATTATAAGATATACTATCGGACAACGCAAGGGATTGGGTTTAGCACTTCCTGCGCCGATGTATGTATATGATAAGGATATGAAAAACAACAGAGTTATTCTTGCAAGTGACAGTGAGCTGTATACAAGCGAGCTTACAGCGCATGATTTTAACTGGATAGTTGAAAATCCGCACTGTGAGTTTGAGGCTTATGTGAAAACGCGTTATCGTGCAAAAGAGGCTAAAGCACGTGTGATACCTCTTGAAAATAACTGTGTCAAAGTTATTTTTGACGCACCTGTACGTGCAATAACGCGCGGGCAGGCAGCAGTCATTTATGACGGTGATGTTGTAATTGGCGGCGGAACCATTGTGTAATTTATGGAAAATACTCTTTGTTTTCTACAAATATTACATTAAAATCAAAAAGGCGGACATCCGCCTTTTTATTTTAATTTTGTTAATAAAAATTTGCATTTTTCGAATATTCTGCTTGAAAAAAGCATAGAATATGTTATAATAACCTCAAAAACAGCAACTCTAGGTTGCGATAAAGTTCAAGGTTTAGTTGATTGTAAAATAATACACTAAGGGGTATAGTTAAATGTAATTAAAATGAAAGTGAGTTACTTTGTATGACAATCGGTGAAAAGATTTTACAACTTCGTACAGAACTTGGCATTTCGCAGGAACAATTGGCGGAACGTATGGAAGTGTCTCGTCAGTCTGTTTCAAAATGGGAAATGGACGCTGCGCTTCCGCAGATTGATAAGGTACTCTTACTTTGTGAGATGTTTGATGTTACTGCAGATGAACTTTTGCAGGATAAAATTACGCTTGAACGTCCATTAAATGCACCTCGTAAGAATAAGTATTTTGGCACTGACGGTTTCAGAGGTGAAGCTAATGTTGCACTTACTTCAATGCACGCATATAAGATTGGCCGTTTTCTCGGCTGGTACTACTCTAAAAACCGTGCAGGCGATGAGCGTGCGCGTATTGTAATCGGTAAAGATACACGTCGCTCAAGTTATATGCTTGAATATTCAATCGTTGCAGGTATTACAGCATCGGGAGCCGATGCATATATGCTTCACGTTACCACAACTCCCAGTGTATCATATGTTACACATATGGACGACTTTGATTGCGGTATTATGATAACTGCTTCACATAATCCTTTTTATGATAATGGTATAAAGGTAATTAATCGTCACGGTGAAAAGCTTGATGATGATACCACTTCTCTTATTGAGGCGTATATAGACGGTGATTTGAAATCTCTTGGTGTTACTACACCTGATCTGCCGCTTGCGACACGTGAACGTATTGGTTGTATCGTCGATTATGTGGCAGGCAGAAACAGATACGTTGCGTATCTCATTTCACTTGCTTCCAATTCATACAAGAAACTTCGTATTGGTATCGACTGTGCTAACGGCGCAAGCTGGATGATTGCAAAGGCTGTTTTTGGTGCACTCGGTGCAGACCTTACAGTTATCGGTGACGAGCCGGATGGTCTTAATGTAAACACCGACTGCGGTTCAACTCATATGGAAAACCTTTGCCGCATCGTAAAGGAACAGCATCTTGATGTTGGTTTTGCATTTGACGGTGACTGTGACCGTTGTATTGCTGTAGATGAAAACGGTAATATCGTTGATGGCGATGCAATTATGTACATTCTCGGCAACCGCTTAAAATCACGTGGTATGCTTAATAAAAATACAGTTGTTGCGACCATTATGTCTAACAGCGGTCTGTTTGCAAGCCTTAAGAAAGCAGGTATGGAGTGTGAGCAGACAACAGTCGGTGACAGATTTGTTTATGAGTGTATGCAAAATAACGATTATTCACTTGGTGGTGAGCAGTCCGGACATATCATTCTTAAAAAGTATGCAACAACAGGTGACGGTCTTTTAACTGCTATTATGCTTGCAGAGGAGCTTTGTGATTCTAAATCTTCGCTTTCAAAGCTTGCTGAGCCTGTAAAACTTTTCCCTCAGCTTACTGTAAATGTAAGAGTTAAGAATAAAGAGGCAGTATTTGCTGATGAAACGGTTAAAGCAGAACTTGATGCGGTTAAAGCAATTATCGGTGAAAACGGCAGAGCGCTTTTACGTAAAAGCGGTACAGAACCCGTTATCCGTGTTATGATAGAAAGTATAAGCGAGCAGAAATGCAGAGAATATGCTGACCGTATTGTAAAAGCTATTGTTGACGGAGGACACAGCGTTGAATAAATGTGTAAAAACTTCAGAACTTTTTGAATGTCAGACAGACTATATTGCTCCGCTTTTTGAGTGTGAGTATCCGTGGGAAATGCTTCCTAAAATTAAAGATCATATAAAGAAACTTTTAGAAGAGGGTATTGAAGGCTATACAATGATAGCTGACGGTGTTCTTGTGGGTGAAAATGTTACCATTCACGAAAGCGCTGTTATAATTCCTCCTGCAATAATCGGCAGTGGTACAGAGATAAGACCGGGTGCATTTCTTCGCGGTAATGTTATTAGCGGTGAAAACTGTGTACTTGGAAATTCAAGTGAACTTAAAAACTGTGTATTGTTAAACAAAGTACAGGTGCCCCATTACAACTATGTCGGTGACTCAGTGCTCGGTAACTTTGCACATATGGGGGCAGGTTCAATTTGTTCAAACCTCAAGTCAGATGGTAAGGCAATTGTTGTGCACGGCGAGTGTGAATATGAAACAGGTCTTCGCAAAATCGGTGCAATACTTGCAGACCATGCTGATATCGGATGCGGTTGCGTATTAAACCCAGGCACAGTTGTCGGTAAAAACACATCTGTTTATCCGCTTAATGCATTGCGGGGTGTTTTACCGGCTGATTGCATAGTAAAAAGTATTAATAATATAGTAAAAAGGAGATAATAAAATGAAGTACTACGAAGTTGAAAACTATGAAAAACTCAGCCGTAAGGCTGCTCATATCATTATGGCTCAGGTCATAAACAAGCCTAACTGTGTATTAGGTCTTGCAACAGGCTCTTCGCCTGTTGGTACATACAAAGAAATGATAAAGGCTTATGAAGACGGCGATATTGATTTCTCAAAAGTAACATCTGTTAACCTTGACGAATATGTCGGCCTTGTTGGTACAGATGTTCAGAGTTACCGTTATTTTATGGATACCAATCTGTTTAATCATATCAATATCGATAAAAACAATACACATGTTCCTAATGGCTGTGCCGGTGAGCTTGATAAGGAAGTTATACGCTATGACAGACTTATAGACCTTGTCGGCGGTATTGATATACAGCTTCTTGGTATTGGTCTTGATGGTCATATCGGTTTTAATGAGCCGGATGATGTATTCACAAAGGAAACTCATGTGGTAGAACTTGATCCTTCTACAATTGAAGCTAATGCACGTTTCTTTGACAGTATTGATGATGTGCCCAGAAAAGCTGTTACAATGGGTATGGGTGGCATTATGAAGGCTAAAAAAGTTCTTCTTATTGCTAACGGTAAGAATAAAAAGGATATTGTTAAACAGGCTTTCTTTGGACCTATTACTCCCAAAATTCCTGCTTCGATTCTTCAGCTTCATCCGGATGTAACAGTAATTTATACAGAAAATTAAAAAAATGCAGAGAGAAAATTTTCTCTCTGCATTTTTAAAACCTGATAGTAACGTTAAATTTGTTATGGCACTTGGGGCATACAACGCCGTGAGTGCCTTTTTTTATTGGAAGACGTATTACCGCGTGACAGCGTTTGCAAACACGATATCTTTTAGAACGTATATCTCGAATACGCTTAAAGTTAAGTGTAAAGAATGTTCTAAACGGTCTGGAAAATTTAAGGTATAACTCATTTTCCCGTCTGCGTTTCATATGGTTTTTTGACATAAGTCTGAATATCATAACCGCCAATATCAGCCACATTATGATATTGATAATAGTGGAGTCAAATATAACATTTAGTACAATTAGTACAATATACAAAACAAACAACGCATAGTACAGAGAATCAACACCGTACCTGCCATACATAAATCGTAAAAATTTTTCTTTCATTTAATCACCTGCAACAAAGACAACACATACGTGCTAGAAAAATTGATATAATAATCCTCGACATTGAGGAAAGATTGGGTGCAAAAATTGTGCGTTGACGGAAAAACTCGGTCTGACCTGTTTTAAGCCGTTCGAGAAGCATACGGTAAGTGTGATTATTAGGTTCCATATTGACAGCAGTCTGTGCATACTGCATAGCGGTAACACCCTGACCTGCCTGTGAGTGTGCTACAGCACTCAGATAATACCATCTGGCTGAGCGGCCGTTGATTCCATTTAGAATGTACAGAGCTTGCTGATACATCCCGTTTCGGAGGTATGCTTCTGCAGAGTCGAGCGGTGACAGACCTGCCTGCTTACCGTAGGTGCCGCCGCCTGCATTGTATCCGCCAGATGAATAACTTCCTGTTGTTTCACCCTTCTTAATACGCTCATAAGCCTCGTTTATTTCCATCATTTTAGCTTCGGCTGTTTGATCGCCGGGGTTTAAATCAGGGTGATATTTTTTTGCTAGTTTTCTGTAAGCTTTTGTAATCTCCTCTTCTGTGGCGTTTGGACTAACACCGAGGACTTGATATGGGTCTTTCAATTTTTCTCATCCTTAAATTTATATTTCATAAAATATTTTAGCCATATACCATCATATAGTACGTTTGAAATTATATCATCATGCATTTTAATATCAAGTGATTTATACTTTTTACAGCATTCACCCATTACGGATGTAAGTATTGTGTAAAAATCGTGTTTCCTGTAAAGTATAAGCGGATTGTACTGTTTATTCTTAATATCCGATTTGAAATCACATACCGCATCATACAGATAAATAAACTTACCCAGATAGTACCCAAACTCCCTTGCACTTTCGTTATAAGCAAATACCTCACCCAGTATATCGCCGAAAATACCTGACGGTACATCGGCATTTGTTTCACCAGACTTTTCAATTTGCATCAGTTCTTGAAGACCGGCTTCTATTTTTTCACATAACTGTTTTCTTTCGCGTTTTGCCTTTTTAAATGGCTTATGGTACAGCTTTAAAAGAAACTTTGCACGAAGACTGTTGCTATCTTTTACATCATCTTTTAAGTTAAGATACGATAAAATAACTGTTACATCAGCCACATAGTCTGCAATTTCACCTTTTGTACATTCACACCGTCTTCCAAAGTGATATGGACAGCGTGTAAATGTATGCTTTTCTTTTTTTGCAAGGCTGTCCAATATAATGTACAGAAAGGCAGTGTCATAATTCAAAATAAACCGTGCCCGCTTACCGTACCGTTTTCGCAGTGTATTGCAAATACCGCAATAGTATGCACGATACTCCTTACGGGCGGTTGTATTTAATGTACGCATATTTGGTGTAACATACCCAAACATTTTATATATCCCTCACTGTAATATAGTAAATAGACATAGTGCAAAATGCCTCCTTGATAAACTATATTATCATATTTATTTTAAAAGTGAAACAGTTTTTTGTCGAGTTTACTGTTTGTTAAAAAATGCCTATTGACTTAAGTATATCATAGGAGTATAATTAACGCGTTAACTAATTTGTTGAAGGTGATAAAGTGAATCAGTCTGAACTTGTTGAAACGGTAAGTCGGAGGCCAAGCG
>JAZUOQ010000116.1:0-4436 GCA_045604775.1 Eubacteriales bacterium | reverse complement strand
ACTGACAGTGAATCAAATGCTGATAACGAGGTGTCTAACCAAAATGTTTCACAAATAAGTGGATACAAAGAATTCAGTTTGACATCAGGTATGAAGTCGGATCGTAGCCATGTCGTTCTGTGAGCCAAGGAGTTGCAACCTAGAGTTGTCTTCCTAAGACCGCTTGGCCTCCGACTTGTCTAATACTGACAGTGAATCAAATGCTGATAACGAGGTGTCTAACCAAAATGTTTCACAAATAAGTGGATACAAAGAATTCAGTTTGACATCAGGTATGAGTGCAAATGAAGCATACGAATATCTTAACTCGTTTTTGAATTCAAAGTACGGAATATTGTTAAATAAACAGAACAAAGTCCAATCAGATTATAAACCGACAGACCTTGTCACACCGTCAGGATGCGAATATCAAATGGAAAAAACGGCTGCAAAAGCGCTTGAAAATATGCTGGCTGCAGCAAGAGCGGACGGAATAACCGATCTCAATCTGTATTCCGGATACAGAACATATGCTTCCCAAAAATCAAAGTATGACAACAGGATACAAAAATATCTTAATCAAGGGTATTCAAATGCTGACGCCGAGGCAAAAGCAGGAGAATACATTGCCCCACCCGGTTCAAGCGAACATCACACAGGGCTTGCTGCTGATATATGTTCATGGAAAATCGTTAGTAAGTACGGATATTTATCCGACACATTTGACCAGACTTCTGAATTTAAATGGTTAAAAGAGCATTGTGCAGATTACGGTTTTATACTCAGATATACAAAAGAAGACGAAGCTATTACAGGTTTCTCTTATGAGCCATGGCATTACAGATATTTAGGGATCGATCATGCAAAAGCCTGTACACAGCTTGGCATTACCTATGAAGAGTATTATACACTACTTATCAAATGCCGCGACAACGCAAAAGCGGAAATAGATGCATAAATCAAGTAGATATGGCAAAAATAAGCCACGAGGTGATTTCTCGTGGCTTTTATTATTTTAAGATGTTTTATACTGTATTTTGTTATAGTTATTGCTGTACGGATAATGGGCAAACGCCAAATCGGTGAATTACAGCCAAGCGAACTTGTGATAACTATACTAATATCCGAACTGGGCTCTATGCCAATACAGGACACTGACCAGCCTATACTTGCCGGAGTGTTACCGATACTTACGCTGGCAGCGATTGAACTTGCAGTTTCGCTTATTACACTTAAGTCTATAAAAGCACGTTATCTCATTTACGGCAAGCCAATTGTGTTAGTTTACAAAGGAAAAATGTATCAGAAAGAAATGACGAAGGCACGTGTATCTATAGACGACCTGATCGAAGCAATGCGCACAAGCGGCATTATGAAAGTAGACGATGTAGACTACGCAATACTTGAAACAAACGGAAATATGAGTATTATACCCAAAGCAGACAAACTTCCCGTAACACCTGAAGATATAAACATCAAACCAAATGATCAAAATATGCCTGATATAATAATTGTGGACGGCAGAATTTTGGATGAAAACATTAAAAGCTGTGGTCTGACACGCGAGTGGTTGTACAAAGTTCTGAAAAAACAAGGTGTTACAAATGAAAAAGAAATATTTTTTCTTGCCCGAGAAAAAACAGGGAAAACATATATAGTTAAAAAGGAGAATAAATAATGAAGCGCAGTATTATAAGTCTTATAGTGCTTGTTATTTTTATTACAACAGCTGTAAGCTGTGAACTTTTATATACAATAGGGCTTGCCGAAGATTTACAAATTATGCTTGATAAATGTGAAAAGGAAAAAAGTATTGACAAACGCATAGACATATGCTATGCGTTAAAACATAAATTTTTATACAATCAAACTTTAAATAAACTGTTTTTTACAAAAAAACTGATAGAAAAAGTATCAGTCGGCATTTCAGAACTTACTGCCTATGCTGAACAAAATGACGAATCCGAGTTCAGAGCGGCGTTGCAGCGACTTAAGAATTACACCGAACATATCTATTATGCAGGCACATTTTAACAGTTTTAAATGTTGTTGCATATAATACAGCAAAGGGAAAACGGAGGGATATTATGTGCGATAGACATATCATTAAGGCGCTGGGGCTTGGTGTTACCTGTTTTTCCCTCGGCTCTATTATTCAGATATTCATACCGAATTTGTTTATTGTAATACTGCTTTCGGCAATACTTCTGTTAGTAGGGATATTATTACTCAAAATATGAAAGAGGGTATTTATGTGAAAGTTGTAGTGGTGAAACCACCCAAGGCAATAGCAGGAATTCTTAAGATGATTTTTAAGATACATAAAGAAAATTAAAATGTGATGCACCGTTTGGTGCATCACATTTTAATTATGTTAAATTATTTTGCATTTTTTGCTGTTTCAACAAGTTTTGCAAAAGCATCCATATCGGATACTGCGATCTCAGCAAGCATTTTTCTGTTAAGAGTAACGCCTGCTTTTTTAAGACCATACATAAACTGTGAGTAGTTAATGTCGTTCATTTTACAAGCTGCAGATATACGAGTGATCCAAAGAGAACGGAAATCTCTCTTTTTCTGTTTTCTGCCGATATATGCGTTTGTAAGTGAACGCATAACTGCCTGATTGGCTGTACGGAACTGTTTACTTTTTGCACCGTAGAAGCCTTTAGCGAGTTTTAATATCTTCTTTCTTCTTTTGCGGGTAGTAACCGCACATTTAATTCTTGCCATTTTATATCAGTCCTCCGGTATTATTATTTGTAAGGAATAAGCTTTTTGATAGCCTTAGCATTTGTTTTATCAGCGTATGCCTCTTTTCTAAGACCTCTCTTACGCTTAGTTGATTTTTTGTTCAAAATGTGCGATCTGAACGCATGTGCTCTTTTGATTTTTCCGCCTTTTGTGATCTTAAATCTTTTCTTGGCGCCTGTATGAGTTTTGATTTTACCCATTGTTTTTGCCTCCCTTATTTTTTTCCTTGAGCGCCGGATTGGGCGCTAAAATGAGTATCATATTTCTGCCTTCGATTTTTGCAGGTTTTTCTATTACCGCAGCGTCTTCAAGCAATGCAACAAAACGGTCAGCAATATCAAAGCCCAGTTCGGTATGAGCAAGTTCCCTGCCCTTATACTTTACTACAACTTTTACTTTATCGCCGCTTTTTAGGAACTTCTTTGCATGTGATGCCTTTGTCTGAATGTCATGCACATCAATTTTCAGTGTCAACTGTATTTCCTTAATGGAAATCACGTTCTGGTTTTTACGGGCTTCTTTTTCCTTTTTAGTCTGCTCATAGCAGTATTTACCGAAATCTATGATTTTACAGACAGGCGGTACTGCTTTCGGAGCGATTTTAACAAGATCAAGATTCCTTGATTCTGCTATTTTCAACGCCTCCGACGTTTTCATAATACCAAGTTGATTCCCCGCATCGTCCACTACTCTGACTTCTTTGTCCTTTATGGCTTCATTGACTGCCAAATCCTTTGCGTTAATACCCCGCACCTCCAAAGCAAAATGTAATAAAAAAACGAGCATAAATGCCCGCCGTCAAATATAACACATTGCAAAATTATTAGCAAAGTGTCATTTATTAACCGTACTGGCCTTTGCCGCACGGTGAGAACAGGCATAGTTCTGCTTCTTTTTTCTGATATATATTAGCATATGCAAATATAAATGTCAATATGAAAAATAATTTTTTTCAAAAAACTATTTACAAATATATTTTTGCGTTGTATAATATATAGGCTTTGCTGATGTAGCTCAGTAGGTAGAGTACATCCTTGGTAAGGATGGGGTCGGCAGTTCAAATCTGCTCATCAGCTCCAAAACACCATTGACATTTGTTAATGGTGTTTTTTATTTCTCAGCATAAATTCCCAAAGATGCGTAATGTTTTGAAACATTCATTTCATATTCGGAATTATTCGATGAAAGTGCTATGGCACGATAAGCACGTGCCAACAGAGCGCAGCTTTCATCATAAAACATATCACATTCCTTAGGTTCACCTAAAAGTGATATAACTTCATTATAATTATTTGCTTTATAAGCAGCTTTAGCTAAAAGAATGCATTGCATTGGATCAGTTTCTGAATTTGCCGTAAGTTCTGCTACCGACATTTCTAAAATCTGAGCAATATACTCAAGAGTTTTAATAGACGGAGATGCCGCACCACTTTCTATCTGCGAAATCATATTACGCGTGACAAATGTGCCTGCCAATTCTGATTGCGTCATTTTTTTAGCAAGCCGTGCCTCTTTTATTTTTCTCCCAAGTATTACTGCATTCATCGCATCATCACCATTTTTTATACTTATATATATTTTATACTACCACAACCACAAGGACGTCTGGGCCCTGCTCCAGCAGCGCGGCATGACCGGCGATTACAGCTGGACCAACTCCGCCGGCAAGTACATGGATCTGTACAAGAGCCTGGTTGGCACCC
>JAZUOQ010000115.1:0-6946 GCA_045604775.1 Eubacteriales bacterium | reverse complement strand
AATGCTTGTCGCTAAAAATGAGTTTACTCACGAAAAATTATCTGAAATGATTAGTAAAAAAGAGGTGGAAAGAAAGTATCTTGCGATTGTTGATGGATTGATTAAACATGAAACAGCCGTTTTTCAATATGAGCGATGAAGATATACAGAACATGATTTTGGAAATAGATGAAATACAATTCAGTCGAGCAGAACGTTTAAAGAAAAAATATTCTTTAATTACAGAAAAACTAAAAGGTAAAAAGGTCGTATTTCTTGGAGACTCGATCACCAGCGATAATCTAGGTTACAGAGTGACTGTTACAAAAGCTGCAAACCTATATAGTTTTGATGGATCAGTATCAGGCGGAACTTCGTCTATGATTCTGCACACGGCGAAGGTTCTGATTGAAAAGCAAAAACCTGATTTAGTATCATTGATGGTCGGAAGTAATGATTCGGTCAGTATTGCGAGAAAGGAACTTAATCAGGTCAGTATTGAGGAATACGACAGAAATGTCAGAGAAATAGTACGCTGGGCAAAAGAAGTTGGTGCAAAAGTACTATTGTTCGAAATACCGCCCATTATAGAAGAACTTTTTGAAAAAAACTTTAACAGTCAATCAAAATTTCAAAGTAATAAAAATATACAAATATATAATAGTGTATTAAAAAAGATAGCCGAGGATAACGAAACAGAACTCTCGTTAAATCACTGGCTATCCGAAAAAGTTGAATATTTTGAGCCTGACGGTATACATCTTAATGTTAGAGGCCAAGAAACTTTTGCTGAAAAATGGTTTGAATCTGTCACAAAAACGATATAAAATGGAGAATTTTTATGAAAACAGTAAAAGATAAATACTTAGTAGTTGGAGCAGACTTTGCAGGTTATCCGCTTAAGGAGGCAGTAGTTGCACACCTGAAAACTAACGGCTTTAAAATGAAAAATCTTGGCGACTATTCGCTAAAACTTGAAACAAAACCTGAATGATTACGGCTTATTTTAAGTGCGTATCTACTGTCAAGTTTTCGTTTTTAAGCATGGCAAGATACATTTTAGGTGATGAGCCGAAATGCTTTTTGAATGTATGGCTAAAGGAATACGGAGATGCGAAGTTCAGTTGATCTGCTACCAACTTGACTTTTTCACCCTCGAGTAATAGTTCCAGTGCAATGTTCATACGGCGAGAATTAAAGTACTGCTTAGGTGTAATTCGGTAAACGTTATGGAATGCCCTTGTGATATGTTCTCGGCTGTAGCCTAGAGTACGGCTCATCATTGACATATCAAATGAATATACCTTGAGCGAATCAATATATAACTTAATTTGTTCTGCAACGGTGTTGTTCCTGTGGTATTGATCAGATATCTGTGAAAGCAGAAATTGAATTATGTTTATAATAAGCTCGCGATCTTTACTATTGATATATTTTCTCCACAGAGCAACAGCGTCTGCAAGAGGGGTTCCATCAACAACTTCGATTTCGGTAAAATGGGTGACTGCAGGTGTTGTGGTTATGTGTGAATAAGTGTGCATCAGTTTATCATTGGGATTTTCATATATTGTAAAGGGATGTTTGACGGGAGTGAGATACAGATGATTTTTTTTGAATCTGACTGCTTTGCCATTCTCCTCATAATACGCTTCACCGTCAATGATGTAGTACAGTCTTGAAAATCCCACATTTATGTTTCTATATATCCAGTTCTGATGTGTAAATGATTCTGATGCAAGTAATAGGTTTTTAATTATCATTTTTATACTTTATAATATTAATCGGAAACATTGAAAGTATCTATTTTTACAATAGATTAAATATTGTATTAACATTTCCTGCACCCATTAAAATGATTACTTCATTTGGTGACGTATTATCTTTTATATATTGAGCGATCTCATCAAAACTGCTTATATATAAGCAGTTTTGGATTTTGTCTTTTAGTTCAAGAATGTTTGCGCCTATTGTATTGATTTCTCTTGCACTATAAATGTCAGTAAGTATTACTTGGTCAGCTTCTGAAAGTTCTTTTGCAAAATCATTAATAAGCAGTTTTGTTCGTGTGTAGGTGTGAGACTGAAAAACTACAGTTATTTTTTTATACCCTGCAGCCTTAGCACCAGAAATCGTTGCACGTATTTCTTTTGGATGATGTGCATAATCATCAACGATTGCGCAACCGTTGATGATTTTTTTAATTTCAAATCGTCTGTTGGCACCGTTGAATTTAGAAAGGCCAATTTTGATATTGTTATCGTCAAGACCATATTGTTTTGCAACACAAACGGTGGCGAGAGCGTTAAGAATATTGTGATCCCCTAAAACTGAAAGTTCTATGTCTGTTATTTTTGAACCTTTATATATAGCATCAAAAATAGGTTTGCCGTTATTGTATCTTACGTTTTCAGCGTAACAATCACATGAATTACTAAAACCAAATGTTACAATAGATCTATTGCAGTTTTCAATAATGAATTTGCAGTTGTCGTCATCGCCATTTATAACAATAGTTCCGTTTTCTCGAACGTTTTTAGTAAATAACAAAAATGATTTTTTTATGTTATCTAAGTTGACAAAAAAATCAAGATGATCCTCATCGATATTTAATATTACGGCAGTATGTGGATAAAAATGCAAAAATGAATTGACATATTCACATGCCTCGTAAACCGAATAATCAGAATGTCCGGTTTTATAATTTGCGTTTATCTGATTGAAGTGCGCACCTATAAGTATTGTCGGGTCTTTTTGTGCACTTAGAAAAACTGACGAGATCATTGAAGTGGTTGTTGTTTTACCGTGTGTACCTGAGACAGCGATAGATTTACTATAGTCAGACATAAGTGAGCCGAGTAATACTGCTCGTTCCATTATTGGAATATTATTTTGCTTTGCATATACGAGCTCAGGATTACTATCAGCAATTGCAGCAGTATATACCACTAACTGAGCATTTATTACATTATCAGCAGAGTGTCCTATGTTAACAGGAATTCCTTTTTTTATTAGCATATCGGTATTTGTTGAACATGAATTGTCGGAACCTGTGATAAATTTACCTTTCTCTTTTAAAATTAAAGCAAGCGATGACATAGATACACCGCCGATGCCAATAAAGTGTATATGCGTGTAAATATCTATATTAGGGAAAGCTTCCATAAAAGTTTTACTCCTTTGTCTTTATAAAAATATTATAATCTATTCTTTCGATAAAATAAATAGTTTTTTATTAAATATTAAAATTATATTTCTTGCAATATCTTTTTATTTATTATATAATAATATAAATATAATTTTGGAGAAGATAATGAATAGATTTTTAGAGTTTGTTGACAGTAAAAAATACTTATTGTTTGGTTTGCTGGGTGCTCTTTTGATTTCTATGACACTTAAAACACAGGTTGTGATATTGACATACGGTGATGACTATTCTATGCGTATGGAATATACTCTTTATGGATATTGTGTTCGTGCATCAGCTGCGCTTAAAGCTACAGAGCCTGCCGTACAGAACGAGATTTATTTTGGTAATTCTTTTGAAACATCCGTTATGAAAGCAGTCAGGCAAATGGAAAACCTTAATGGTGAAAAAGATACTGTGGGTATTATGGTTACGGGATATCCTCGCAACACCGAAAAACTTGAATTGCAGCTTAAAGATGTGATTGAGCAAAGCGGCAGAGAGGTAGAAATTTTATTAGCTAAAAATTCGGATTAATTGCATATAGCCACCTGTTTTGCAGGCGGCTATACTATTAATAGGGAGTAAAAATGGACTTAAAATTCAACACACTTGATAAAAATATTGAAATGTTAATTATCGAAGATAGAAAGTCACATTGGAAAAACCCATTTGCCTGTAAAGATACAGATGTAATTCGTAGAAGCGAAAATGAACTTGATGTATCAAATTTATGGCGTCCGGCTTTTGTACGTGATATTGAAAAAATACTTCATCTTCCGGTTTATAACAGATATTCTGATAAGACACAAGTGTTTTCGTTTTATAATAATGATGATATCACCAGAAGATCACTTCACGTTCAGCTTGTATCACGTATTGCCAGAAATATAGGTGCAGCTCTTAACTTAAATCTTGATTTGATTGAAGCAATCGCATTAGGCCATGATGTAGGACATACACCATTTGGACATGCCGGTGAGCGTTTTTTAAGCGAACTTTTATACAATGAGACCGGTATGTATTTCAACCATAATGTGCACAGTGTTCGTGTACTTGATCATTTGTATCGACGAAACATTTCCTTACAGACTTTGGATGGGATTTTGTGTCATAACGGTGAATTTGAACAAAAAGAGTATAGGCCAAGTAAGAATATAGATGTTAATTGTTTTGACACTTCTGTACAAGCTTGTTATCAAAATGGAAGCACATCAATTGAAAAGTTAATTCCCGCGACTTTGGAAGGGTGTGTTGTACGTATTAGTGATATGATTGCTTATATTGGTAAGGATAGGCAAGATGCTAAAAATGCACATATTTTAGATAAGAACATTAAATTCTCTTCGTCTAAAATCGGCACAGAAAACGCTGAAATAATTAATAATATTGTTGTTGATATTATTAATAACAGTTATAGAAAAGATTATATTATGTTAAGTGATGACGTTTTTAGTGATTTAAAAACTGCAAAATCTGAAAATTATAAGTATATTTATAAAAACAAAGCGGTCAATTCTATGTATGAAGTTGACATAAAACCGATGTTTTTAAATTTGTACTACAAACTTCTTGATGATGTTAAAAAATTGAATACTAATTCGATAATTTTCAAACATCATATTGATGTGATTAATGATAATAATTTGCGTTATGCTCATATTGATTATCTTAAAGAAGATTATAATATGATAGTTGTTGATTTTATTGCAAGTATGACTGACGATTATTTTATAGATCTTTATAATCATCTTTTTCCTGCAAGTAAGTATAGGATCAAGTATATTTCCTATTTTGAATAAAGGAGTAATAACATTATGTATGAATACGTTGCGACCTGCCTTTTTGGATTAGAAAAATTTTTGGGTGACGAAATAGAAAAATTGGGATATACTAAACTTGAAACAACTGATGGACGAATCACTTTTTCAGGTGATGAGGATGCAATTGCACGGTTTAATATTTTTTCAAGGTATGCTGAAAGATTGTATATAAAGCTTGGTAGCTTTACAGCAATTTCATTTACTGAATTATTTGATAAAACTAAGGATCTTCCGTTTGAGTGTTTTATTGGCGTCAATGATTGTTTTCCGGTGACCGGTAGTTCAATACGTTCAAAACTTGCTTCTGTACCTGATTGTCAAAGCATTATAAAAAAAGCTATTGTTGAAAAACTTAAAGAAAGTTATAGAGTTGATTGGTTTAAAGAAACAGGTTCTTTGTATCGAATTGAGTTCTTCATAAATAAAGATGAGGTCACAATTATGATTGAAACAAGCGGTGCACCTTTGCATAAACGTGGATATAGACCTGAATCTAACGTCGCTCCTTTAAGAGAAACACTTGCGGCCGCTATGGTTAACATTGCACGACTCAGGGAAAATGTACTTTTATGGGATCCGTTTTGTGGTTCAGGTACTATAGCTATTGAGGCTGCTATGCTAATGACTAATACAGCACCCGGTGTAAATCGTAACTTTGCTGCAGAAAAGTTTGAATTTTTGGATGACAGGATTTGGACAGACGCGAGAGAAGAAGCTAAATCTTTGGTGAATAAAGATTGTAATTTTGAAGTGTTCGCGTCAGATATTGATACCAGATGTATAAAACTTACAAAAGATAATGCGAAGCGTGCGGGAGTGTTTAAGAATATTAAAGCTTTTCAAATGAATGCATTAGATATTAAAACAAACGGTCGGCGCGGAACTGTTATATGTAATCCGCCTTACGGCGAAAGATTGATGGATAAGTCTTCAGTTGAAGTTTTATACAGAGATATGGGCAAAATTTTTAAATGTCTTGATAGATGGCAAATTTACATAATTTCTTCTGTTAATGACTTTGAAAAGATTTACGGAAGCAGAGCTGATAAGATAAGAAAATTTTATAATGGTAAGCTTAAATGCAATTACTATCAATATTTTAAAAATTCTAAAACCTCCTTGTGAGGTTTTAGAAGGACATATGCTCTATAAATGAGCCTGCAGCATGTAGTGCTTTTCCGGCGGTTTTTTTAACAACGTTGCTTTTACATCCCATTTTTTTGTATGCCATCATACCGATACCTGCCCCAACAATCGAACCGAGTGCTGTATAGATTAAATAATTTGATTTGTTTTTCATTTTTATACTCCTTTTAATTTGATCTGTATTTGATCGTTATGTAATTATTATATCTGTTTAACCGGGCATTATTCTGTGTATTATTTACTTTTTTAATGGTTTATGATATCATATATTTAATATTTTTTATGATGGATCAATTTTATGTTAAATATTATTAAATTTAAAAATGAAATATCAAAGCTTCTTATATATGCATGCAGCGGTTTAGTTAGTACTACTGCCGATTGTTGCATATACTATTTACTGTTAAATTTTGCTGATATAGATTTTAGGTTGATACAACCGATTTCTATGTCGGTTGGTTTTTGCTTGAGTTTTTTCTTTGGAAGACGTTTTGTTTTTAAGGATGATTCCGTTTCATTTAGCAGAGAATTCATTAAATATGTATTAATCTGTTGTTTTTCGGTAGCACTCAGTCCTGTTATTATTTCTTTATATCATATATGGTTGGGTGAATATCTTGCAAAGATTCCTGCGACTATCTCTATGGGTCTTTTAAATTATTTCCTTAACAGGTATTTTGTCTATAATGATATTGGCGAAAAAATTGTTATGAAAGTAATAAACAAATTTAGAAAGGAGGAGAGGTCTTGAAGTTTTATCAGTTGAATACAAAAGAACTCGAAACTGAACTTGAAACGGATGTTGAGTCAGGTC
>JAZUOQ010000114.1:0-4504 GCA_045604775.1 Eubacteriales bacterium | reverse complement strand
GTCAAAGCGCGGTATTAAGCATCAGGTGCTCAATGCAAAGCATCACGAAAAAGAAGCCGCTATTATTGCGCAGGCAGGTAAAGAGGGTTCCGTCACCATTGCAACTAATATGGCAGGTCGTGGTACCGATATTATGCTGGGCGGTAACGCTGAGTTTATGGCCAAAGAGCAAATGAGAAAAAAAGGGTACACCGATGAGCTTATAAGCGAGGCTACCGGTTTTGCCGAAACTGATAATGAAGAAATATTAGAAGCGCGCAAAACATATGCTGATTTATATGACTCATACAAATCAGACATTGCAAGCGAAGCCGAACGTGTTCGCAAAGCGGGCGGTCTGTTTATAATGGGCACCGAACGTCACGAATCTCGACGTATCGACAATCAGTTGCGCGGCCGTGCCGCACGCCAAGGCGATCCCGGTACAACCAGATTTTTCTTATCAATGCAAGATGATCTGTTAAGACTGTTTGGCGGTGACAGACTTACAAGCGCTATGAACACGCTCAAAATACCGGAGGATATGCCTATTGACTCAAGGCTTGTCACAGGCACCATTGAAAAAGCTCAAGAAAAAGTAGAAGGCATCAACTTCCAACGCAGAAAGAGTGTTCTTGAATACGACGATGTTATGAATAAACAGCGCGAGATAATCTATAAACAGCGTCAGAGTGTTCTTGACGGTGAGGATATCACACCTGTTATTGATAAGATGGTTACAGAGGTTTCGGATATAATCGCTGCCGAATATGTTTCGGGTGAAGACAGAAACGCTTGGAATCTTGCGGGGCTTACAGACAGACTTTCTCTTTACGGCGAGGCTGATTTATCAAAAATAGACACACCCGAAGATGCACCGGAAGTAGTTGAGAACGTACTTCGTGCACGGCTCGAAACACAAAAACAAATACTTGGAGATAAATTCGAAGAAGCTCAACGGGTTGTTATGTTGCGCTCGGTTGACAGACGCTGGATGGATCACATCGACGATATGGACGAACTCAAACGCGGTATTGGTCTTGCTGCGTACGGTCAGCGCGATCCCGTTGTCGAATTTAAGTTCCAGAGTTATGACATCTTTGAAGAGATGGTAAACAACATAAAACTGGATACTGTTTCGGGCTTGCTTTCTATTGTTGTCAGAACCGAAGAACAGCCAACACGCGAAGAAGTTGCAAAAAATGCAGTTGCTTCCCATGGCAGTGAAACAACTGTCAAAAAGAAAACTGTCGTAGTTAAGGATAAAGTAGGAAGAAATGATCCTTGTCCTTGCGGCAGCGGTAAAAAATATAAGAAATGCTGCGGTGCGGACAAATGATAAAACATAAACTTTTTTTCTCGCTTACAGCCCAAAAACAGTTTCTGGATACGATGAACAAAAAAGGGTACGAACTTATCGGTGCCGCACCCTTTACATACAAATTTGAAAAAACAAACAGAGCTGTCTGTTATCAGTTTATACCGGTTAAAGGCAGAAATGGTTATCTTGCTCTTGATTATAAAAACAAAGATAAAAATGCCAAAGCTATATATGCAAAATCGGATGTTGTATTGTTTAAGAAAATCGCTGACAAAGGTGATTTTACAATCATAAGCGAAAACGAGTTGAAATTAAGACTTGCAAAACGGAAAAGTAAAAACTATAATTTATCACTATGTCTTATTGCACTTGGTATACTGATGGCAACACTTGGCTCACGCGTATCATCTCTCCCCTTAACCTTGCTTTCGGTAATTGTTTTAGTATTGTCTTTTATAATGATGATAACCTCAAAAAAATAAAAATAGTGAGTCTTATAGCACACTTCCTTACAAGGTGTGCTACAAGACTCTATTTTTTATTTATCAAATGCCGGGTTAAACGCATAAAAGTTTTTGGAATCAAGGTGGTCCTGAACCTTACCGAGTGCTTCACCGAAGCGTTGGAAGTGTACAATCTCACGTTGACGTAAAAATCGTATTGCATCTTTAACATCCGGATTATCTACAAGTCGCAGTATATTATCATAAGTGGTACGTGCCTTTTGTTCAGCTCCCATATCTTCTGTAAGATCGGTAATAGGATCGCCTTTAGACTGAAAAACAGTTGCCGAGAACGGTACACCGCCTGCCGACTGCGGCCATAATCCAAGTGTGTGATCAACAAAATAAGGTGCAAGACCCGCTTTTTCTATTTCATCAGTCGACAGATCTTTCGTAAGCTGACGTACCATTGCACAAACCATTTCCATATGTGCAAGTTCTTCGGTACCTATATCGGTAAGCAAGGTGGCCACATCATTGTATGGCATTGAATAACGCTGTGATAAATACCGCTGTGAAGCCGCAAGTTCGCCATCGGGCCCACCAAATTGCGAGATTATTATTTTTGCAGCCTTACCATCCGGCTTTTTAATTCGTATCGGGTATTGCAGTTTTTTCTCATAAGTCCACATTACATTCACTCTCCCACGGCATACAGCCCATAACCCAACTCCACTGTTTATCATTTGTACATTGTTTTGCATTAAGGGGACCATATTTACTTACATACATATTAACTGCATTATTATACTCATCAAGCGCTTTTTTATAAAAATCAAGTGCAGCCATATCGTCTGCGTGCGTGTCAAGAAACAGTATTGCTTCATCAAGAGCAAAGCTTGTTGTCTGCACACGCATTAATGCTTTTGCTTTTTCTGTCATCTGTTTCCCGCTCCTTTGAAAGGTTTATCCAGCTCAGCAAACATTGTACCGCGCATAATTGCTTTACTCATATCATATGCATCGCGCCATATCTGATTAGGCACATATGCCATACCTATCGGCATATCTCTTAGCCATCCGTTACCGTTTTCTCCCATCATACCGGGCGGTGATACGGAATAGATTTTCATATTTTCCATTTTTATTCTCCTTTCGTTTTATTATACGAAAGGGGTATTTTTTATGTTACAAAGACAAATATTTATTTGCATAGCATCAAAACAAAAAAATATCCCTTGAAAACATAAATATTTTCAAGGGATAAAGTTTATTATTCTATAATTGATTTGAAATAGTCATCAATTCCAAGCGCAATACTTTCACCGATTGCCTGTGTATTATCTACAATCCACTGTGCGTACTGTTGATAGTCGTGATACTCTATCTCAACAATAACATTTGCCATTTCGGGACGTTTTACCTCTGCAAAAGGTACCTCTTCAAGAATATCGTTTTTGCTTCCGCCTTTATCCTCAGTAGGAGTTAAAGCTGATACTCTGTCAAAAATTGCTTGTGAAAGTTCCTCGGCACCATCGTTATTACCGTTATAGAAACAGGTGACGCCCTGATACTTTCCGTTATTAGTCATGGTTACTGCATTTGTATGAAGTGCCACATACACATCTGCACCCATCTCTTTCGCCTCAATAGCGCGGTTAAATTCCTCGTTTCTGATAGAGGTATCAACATCTGCAATGTACACATCATAGCCAAGCTCAATAAGTTTTTCTTTTACATACTCTGCTACAATGTACATCTGCTCACCCTCGGTAGCATCGACACCTACATACGCATTTGACATTTGGTTAGAAGGAGAAAGATAAACAAGGCGTGAAAATTCAGGATCCTCATAGTCTGCAAAGAAATAATTTGCAATCATTGTTGCGCACTCTGCACGAATGATGTTATCAAGTGAGTTTATTTTGCCCTCGTCGTCACCAAAATAGATAACGCCAAGCGAAGCAGCAACCGCTTTTTTAGCATAATCGCGTGTATTGTCAAAATCAACAGCCTTGATACCGTTTTCGCGTGCCGCCGCAAGTGTTACATCAACATCTATTGCTTCAATTGCTTGTTCGCCGATAAGAACACGCATCATCATAAGCGCCGCATCTTCACGGCTGATAGAATCATTCGGATTGAACTTGCCGTCACCGACACCCTTTACAATACCGGAACTTGCACAAGCCATAACCGCATCGTAAAACCAATTGTTTTCAACAACATCGGTAAACTCAGCATCCTTTTCATAGGTAAATAACACCGCATCGTCCTTATAAATGTTATACAGCATTTGACAAAACTCAGCACGTGTCATATTGTTTTTGGTGCCGAATGCAGTTTCAGACTGACCAATAAAAAAGCCTGCCGCAACACATCTGCGAATTTTTGCATAACCCCAGAAGTTTTTATTAAGATCGGTATAAACTGACATATCCACATCTTCATTCATTACTATAACTTTAAGTGTAATAGTTTCATCGTAAGCGGCAATGGGTATGTATACTATACCTGTTTTGCTTGTATCGATCTCCTCGGTGATGTTTTCTTGCGTAAGATTTTCAGTAACCGTTGTTTCATCGCTGAATGTTACAGTTACTTTACCAAGTGTAATATCGGGTTTTTCACCTACTTTTACATACTTCTTGATTTCAGAAAGATCAAATACAACGCTTGTTTTTTCGGGCTGTTCAGGGGTTTCTTCGCCGTCGGGGGTCTGCTCACCGTCGGGGGTCTGCTCACCGTCGGGGGTCTGCTC
>JAZUOQ010000113.1:0-1660 GCA_045604775.1 Eubacteriales bacterium | reverse complement strand
CATAGCGGTATCCTGTAAGTTGTCCTGCAATCACACTCATACTCTCAGCATTATAAAGCGATGTCTCAAGACGTCGGTTGCCGCGTTTGATACGGCTTTGGGTTGTATAACAACCCGGCGAAAAATAATTCATTTCCTCGTTGACAACAGGTAACTTATCCCACATACTTTCTGCAATATCAAAGTATTCGTGAAGCGTACCGAAACGTAGCTTTGGATAAATCGGCCATGTCATCATTTCAAGAGCTCTTTCAATATCGCGTCTGGTAGGACCCCCGCCGTGATCGCCTATACCGTAAACGACGGGAACAGTCTTAAGACCGCTGCTTAAACGGCTGAGTTCAACAATACTGCTACCTATATGAGATGTGATTGATCCGTTATACCATATTGGTTCTCTGTACGCAAGAACTTCTTTTCCCGAGAGCGCACGAAAACGGTAAAGAGTCTGGGGCCTTTTGTTTCCTCTGCAATGATAGTAATATTTAACCTTGCCGTAGTTATTTATTTCCGGTATATTAGCGCTGTGCCCGAAAGTGTCGGGTGAAAAATCAATGTCAAAACGTTTAACATCCCATACACTTGTTAAATAATCACGTGTATATTCAATATGCCGTAAAAGAGATTCGGTTGATGGCATATTTTTGTCTGTTTCAACCCATGCAGTTGCTGAGACTTCCCAGCGTCCCTCGCGTATACGCGCCTTTATTTCTTCCATCATTTCAGTATCGTGATCTTCAACTATTTTATAAACAGATGCTTGTGACTGAGAAAAACAAAAATCAGGATATTGATCCATAATGTTAAGCACAGACCGGAAAGTCGCAAGCGTTATTGCAACTGTCTCGTCGTATCCCCACTGCCAGTTCATATCTATATGTGCGTGAGAAATTAAAATAGCTTTATATTCTTTGGCACTTGTTTTAAGAGGTGCCAAAATATTTTCCGCCTCATAGCACGCACTGTCTGTTAATGTACCGTTTTTTTCTGTTTCGGACAACAAAAAATCAAGTGCTGTCTCAATAATGTCGTTAAATTTATCATTGCAATTTTGTGACATATGTAAAGCAAACTCAAGCTGAGCAAGTATTCTTTTATTTGCACGTGTCATTCCTGTTATCTGAAATTCTTCTTCTTTAGGTTGGCGAAAGGTAAAATCAAAATTATTTATTTCACGGTTTCCTGCAACCTTGGTTTTTAATTGTACAAATTTAGATGTAATATTCATAATTACACCTCCTTTAAATTTAGTATAAAATAAAACAATTTAAAGACAACATATCAACCTCATATCAACTTTTTGTCTACTTTATGCACTAATTAAGGTAGTATGTTAAAAAGAAGGGGGACGGCTTTATGAACAATATAGCAAAGTATGAGCAAATACAAAATGATATTATGGATAAGATACAGAAAGGCGTATATAAATCCAATAACCGTATACCTAGTGAAAGTGAAATAATGAAGAAATGGGGTTCCTAGTAACATTCTTTGATACGGGCAACCACAGAATCAGCATCCATACCGATTTCCTTATAAAGCTGGTCCACACTGCCGATAATTTTATTTATGTTTGCCTTGCCGCGATCTCCGTTGGCATCCAGCTTTGTTTCAAACTTATCCAGACCGCTCATTTTGTAGAAGTAGGCATACTGGGACA
>JAZUOQ010000112.1:0-3929 GCA_045604775.1 Eubacteriales bacterium | reverse complement strand
GATAGAAGAGTGATTATAATGAAAAAAATAGCACTTATTTTTGCCGGCGGGACCGGTCAGCGTATGAATACCAAAACCGTACCTAAGCAGTTTTTAGAACTGCATGGCAAGCCAATTATCATATATACTCTTGAACAATTTGAAAATCACCGTGATATAGACGGAATTGTTGTGGTATGTCTTGAAAGTTGGATAGACAGATTAAATAAATTTATAAAAAAATTCGGTCTTGAAAAGGTGATAGATGTTGTGCCGGGCGGCACAAGCGGTCAAGATAGCATATTTCAGGGCCTTAAGGTAATTTATAATAGTTTCCCCGAAGATTCTATTGTCCTTGTTCACGATGGTGTTCGTCCGCTTATAGATGCAGATACTATAACCAACTGTATTGAATGTGTAAAAGAAAAAGGCAGTGCAATCACTGTCGTACCTGCCATAGAAACTATTGTTTGTAAAAAAAGTGACGATGAGTTCGGCGATATTCTTGACAGAAGCAAATGCCGTCTTGCCCGTGCACCTCAGTGCTTTAAAATCGGTGAACTATACAACGCTCATATCAAAGCTCGTACCGAAGACAAATATGATTTTATCGACTCTGCTCAGCTTATGAGTTGGTATGGTGTAGAACTGTTTGAAGTGTTGGGTCAGCCGGAAAATATTAAAATCACAACCCCTAACGACTACTATATTTTCAGAGCAATGGTTGATGCGAAGGAAGACTCGCAAATATTTGGTCTTTAAGGAGAATTAATACCCTATGTGGACAGAAAACAAAATTTTTAAAGAAGATTTAGAAAATATTGCTGCACGTAATGAGATAGATTGGAAAAAACTATCCGGTAAAACCGTACTCATTACCGGTGCCACCGGCCTTATTGGTTACACTACTCTTTGTGCACTTATTTACGGAACACGCTCCCTTTCGGTAAAGCCGCATATCTTAGTACTTGTACGAGACCTTGAAAAAGCAAAAGTCCGTTTTTCAAAATTACTTGCAACGGACGGTGAATATATTACACTGCTTGTAGGTGATGTGCTTAATTTACCTGAAATAGAAGGTTCTGTTGATTATATTATCCATGGTGCAAGCCCCACTGCAAGTAAATTTTTTGTTGAACATCCTGTTGAAACAATAAAAACTGCAGTACACGGCACCGAAAATATGCTTGAACTTGCAAAATCAAAGCATAGTCTTGGTTTTGTATATCTTTCCAGTATGGAAGTATACGGTAAAGGCAGACAAGACGGCGCAATGGACGAAAACTTTGTTGGTGATGTAGACCCATTGTCTGTTCGCAACTGCTACCCCGAAGGTAAACGTATGTGCGAGAGTATGTGTGTTTGTTATGAGAAAGAATACGGCGTTCCGACAAAGATAGCGAGACTTTCCCAGACTTTCGGTCCTGGTGTTACATCGAATGATGTTCGTGTATTTGCAGAATTTGCACGCTGTGCCCTTTCTAATAAAGATATAGTATTAATGACTGATGGACTTAGTGAGCGTATGTGTTTATATACCGCAGATGCCGCTGCCGCAATTTTATGTTTGCTTATTAATGAAAACGCAAACGGTGCATATAATATTGCTAACGATCAGACCTTTGCAAGTATCAGAGACACTGCAAAATTTGTTATTGATATACTCTCAACAGGTAATTGCAAACTTTGCCTGCCCGATACTGAGGATAAAGAAGCTATTGCCAAGTATCCGCCTCGTTACAGTTTAAAGCTTGATACATCACGAATTAAAGCACTTGGTTGGAATGCAGACTACGATCTCAGAGATATGTATATCAGAATGGTAGAGACATGGAAAAATTAAAATTATTAAGTTCATCTGTAAAAAAGGCCTTAAATGATAAAATCAGATATCCTAAACGTGTAGTAATCTGGACTGCTATAATGGCAGTTGGTTTTGTCGCACTGTTGTTTCAGATGTGGCGTACACACGGTTGGGCACTGCAAAATCTCACTTACAGACCGGCTACTGATACATTTTATGATTTTACAACCTCTGTTATCAATGGTTGGGACAGACAGGACTACGCAGGAATGTATCCACCGCTTGTGCAGATATTCTTTCATGCAATAGCGTGTGTTATTCCCAACTTTAACTCAGAATGGAAAGTATTTGAACTTATAAATTCACCTCTCGGTGCATTATATACACTGTTTTTCCTTATGGGTTGTGCACTGCTTATAGGCTGGCTGTTTCAGGACCATTTAAAAACTGCAAACTGGCTCCAGCGTACTGCAGTAGTGTTACTCTTTTTATCAGCTCCCTATATATACGGTTGGCAACGTGCAAATGTTTTGTTTCTTGTTGTACCTTTAATAATGTTTTTTGGACTGTACTACGATTCTGATAACGTTATTTTACGTACACTTGCAAGTCTTGCACTTGCTTTTGCAGCAGGTATAAAACTATACCCTGCAATATTAGGGCTTATGCTTGTCATTGAAAAACGTTGGAAACAAACCGTGGGTTGTCTCATTCTCGGTGTAAGCTCGCTCGTTGTTCCGGCTTTCTATTTTGATGGCTTTAACACAATTAAACTTGTTTTTGAACGTCTGTTCTTTACCTCAGGTGAATATGATAACCGTGGCGTAGGTCATCAGCTTAGTCTTTCAAACTTTGTGGAAATGATAAATCAGGGATTAGGTGTTAATATCAATGCATCAGTTGTTATGATCGCCATGCTTTTAGTTATGGCAATCGGTTTTATTTTTACCACTAAGCGTTGGCAACGTTTTACTATATTAACAGTTGCAATGATCATTATTCCTTCACTCAGTTTTCAGTATACAATGATACTTATGGCGTTTCCCCTTCTTATGTATTTCAAAGAAGAACATCCCTTTACCAAATGGGATTATATCTATATATCATTATTTGCATCTTTGTTTTTTGTTGTACCCATGGGCGGACAAAATGCATTTGCATTTACAGAAAACCAATACTATGCGCTTAATTATTCTACGGTTTTAGAAAACATAGGCATAAATTTATTGCTTATAGTAATATGCGTTGAAGCTATTATCAATTTCATAAAAACTAAGAAACAAAATCGATATAATTTATCCTTGGAGGAATTATGAAAATAAGACTTGCAGATTACGTTGCCGATTTTCTGGCTTCAAAAGGTGTTACCGATGTTTTTTCTGTTGTAGGTGGCGGTGCAATGCATTTAAATGATGCGCTCGGTCATCACAACTCTCTTGCTGTAACCTATAATCATCACGAACAAGCCTGTGCTATTGCGGCAGAGGCTTATGCTCGTTTAGAAAACAAAATTGCCGCAGTATGCGTAACAACAGGCCCCGGCGGTACAAATGCTCTTACCGGTGTTGTTGGCGGTTGGCTTGATTCTATACCTATGTTTGTCATAAGCGGTCAGGTACGTTATGATACAACTGCACGTTATGCTTTACAGTACACTGAAACACCTCTTCGAGCAATGGGTGATCAGGAGTATGATATAGTAAAATCAGTTGAGCATATGACAAAATATGCAGTTATGATTGAAAACCCAAATGATATCCGTTATGCTCTTGAAAAAGGCTGGCACCTTGCAACTACCGGAAGACCCGGTCCGGTATGGATCGACATACCTGTTAACTTCCAGGGTGGTTACATTGAAACTGATGAGCTTTACGGTTATGACCCTGCCGAAGATGACGCGCTGTTACCACCTGCTGTTTCAGAATCAGTTATCGATACGGTTTT
Organism: Eubacteriales bacterium; assembly: GCA_045604775.1. Lineage (GTDB taxonomy): Bacteria > Bacillota > Clostridia > Oscillospirales > QAKW01 > RGIG9041. Next base: position 202 of record JAZUOQ010000112.1, on the reverse strand, counting down.
AGAAAAAATTAAAAACGCTAAGCGTCCTGTTTTCCATGCAGGATATGGAATTCGCTTATCCGGTGCTTACGAATCATTCAGAAGTGTTATTGAAAAACTTAATATACCAATTGTAACATACTGGAACGCCATGCCAGGAATCAGATATACGACGAATGAGAATACAGCAATTGCAAGTGTAAGTCTTGGTACGGAAAGATGC
>JAZUOQ010000111.1:0-8676 GCA_045604775.1 Eubacteriales bacterium | reverse complement strand
GTCCACAAGTAACGAGGAACCGACTCATATAACAGAAAACGGCAGACGTACTCACAGAGCCGTTGCCGCCCACATAAAGAAATTCGACTATACAAGACCCGTTACCGCGGCACTCTTGCAGATCTGCTCAAATTAAAAAATGTTAAAGACGGTATGGATGAGAAGTCTGCTGAAAAAAAGGCGATAGAGGATGCGCGTTATGTTCTTCCCAATGCTTGTACTACTAAAATGATAGTTACAATGAATGCTCGCTCGCTTCATAACTTTTTTAAGCTTCGCTGTTGTAACCGTGCACAGTGGGAAATTCGCGATCTTGCCTGCAAAATGTTTGCACTTGTAAAAGAAGTTGCGCCCGATGTTTTTGAAAATGCAGGACCCGGTTGTGTACGCGGCGCTTGTACCGAGGGCAGAATGTCATGCGGTAAAGCGGCAGAGGTCAAAGCAAAATTCAGGGAGGGTAAATAATGCCCCTTATAGTTATCGAAGGCCTTGACGGAAGCGGAAAGGCCACAAATGCCGGAGCACTGTGTAATAAACTTTGCGAGCTTGGCAAAGATGTTTTAAAAATCAACTTTCCCGATTATGATAGTGATTCGAGTGCACTTGTAAAAATGTATCTTGCAGGTAAATTCGGTGATAAACCGACTGATGTCAATGCATATGCCGCATCTGCGTTTTATGCAGTGGACAGATTTGCAAGTTATAAAACGGTTTGGGAAACAGCGTATAATAACGGTGCTTTTATTATAGCAGACAGATATACAACATCAAATGCAGTTCATCAGGCGTCAAAGCTTGATGGTAGTGAAAGAGACAGCTATCTTGATTGGCTGTATGATTTTGAATTTAACAAGTTAGGTCTGCCCCGCCCCGATGCTGTTATTTATCTTGATGTCGAGCCGTCTGTTTCTCAAAAACTTATAAGCGGAAGATACGGCGGTGACGAAAGCAAAAAGGATATTCATGAAAAAGATACAGACTACCTTGAAAAAAGCAGAAATGCAGCCCTGTATGCCGCTGACAGACTCGGATGGCATATTGTAAGCTTATGTGAAAACAGCAGTATGATCTCGCGTGAGGATGCTTTTGAAAAGGTTTTTAGTGTTGTAAAGGAACTTTATGGAGATAAGCTTTAAAACACCCGAACTGTCTGACGGACAAGCAGTTCGTGATATAATTACAAAATCAGACTGTAGGTTTTGCGAATTTACCTTTGGTAATATTTATTGCTGGGGTAGATACTATAATACGCAGATTGCAATTTGTGATGATGTTTTGGTAACCGGCAATCCGCAAAAAAAGCATTTTAGCTTTCCCAAGGGTATTGGGGACAGGCTTTGTGTGCTAAAAAATCTTATTGATAGTGGTGCTGATCGCTTTTATTCGCTTTCGGCAGATGAAAGTGAGTTTATTAATGCTCATTTTAACGGTATGTTTGAAATAAGTGAGTATAACTTTGATTATATTTACAATTCAGACAAACTCAGAACTTTGTCCGGCAAAAAACTGGCTTCTAAGCGCAATCATATAAATGCGTTTTTGTCAGACGGTGAGTGGTCGGTGCGTGAAATTAAACCTGATGACTGTGACACACTTTTGGAATTTAACGATAAGTGGTGTAAGAACAAATGTGATTTTCAAAATTCAATGCTTGAAAAGGAAATGTGCGCCGCTAAGTGTGGTATAAGTAATTTTGAACAACTTAACTACAGCGGTATTATGCTTTTTAAAAACGGAAAGCTTACAGCGTACAGCTTTGGTGAACCAATAAACGCGGACACTTTTTGCGTACATGTAGAAAAAGCAGATATGTCCGTGCGCGGTGCATACCAGATGATAAACCGTGAGTTTGCAAGGGCGTTTTGTGAAAACTATGCTTTTGTAAATCGTGAGGATGATGCGGGTGATCAAGGGTTACGCCAAGCAAAACTAAGCTATTACCCGACGGATGTGGGTAAAAAATTTATAGCAAAAAGGAAGCAATTATGAAAAAAGTATATATTTATTTAGCGGACGGTTTTGAAGAGGCAGAGGCACTTGTACCTGCCGATATGCTTCGCCGTGCGGGTATTGAAGCGATACTTGTATCAATAACAGACAATACTATCGTTACCGGTGCAAGAGGTATAAAAGTGGTTGCGGACTGTGTTATTGCTGATGCAGATATAGCAGATGCGGATATGATAATGCTACCGGGCGGATATCCCGGCTTTGAAAATCTTGCAAACTCAGTTTCTGTTATGGAGGCAATACGTTTTATGTCTGAAAATGACAGATACATTGCCGCTATATGTGGTGCGCCCGCAATCGTTTTGGGTAAAAACGGATATCTCAAGGATAAACGTGCAGTATGTTATCCGGGTATGGAGGACGACCTTAACTGCAAGCATATTTACAACAATGATGTATGTATTGACGGCAATATAATTACTGCCAAAGCTGCTGCTTGTGCACTTGAGTTTGCATTTGCAATTATACAGTGCCTTTGCGGTGACAATGTTGCAGAAAAAGTTAAGAAAAGTGTAGTTTACCATGTCTGAGAAAAAACAGTTTGTATCAAACAGAATATCGCTTTTGTTGTTTGTAGTAATGGCTTTTCTGGTGGCGCTTGATATCTGTACCGGATATTTCCTCAAAAATATCACAAACCTTGAAAAAATACTTATCTATATAGTGATATTTTTACTGCCAATTATAGTATATTTACGAACTAACAAATACAAGGCATCCAAAGCGCTTAAACTCAGACATTTTAAGGTGAAGTATCTGCCGTTTGTATTTTTGTTAGGCATTTCGGTATCGGTTATTTGTGCACTTATTAATATGGGAAGTGCTGCAATATTGTCATCAATCGGTGTTCCTGTGGGCGAAACTTCTACTGTTACCTTTTCAAGTGACAGTATATTGGTTATTGTTATAGCTAATGTAATTATGCCGGCACTTTGTGAAGAATTATTATTACGCGGAATAACACTAAGTGAGTATGAGAAGTACGGAGTGGCGATAAGTGTAATTATGACTTCTGTTGTATTTTCGTTATTTCACGGTTCGGTTGTTACAATGCCATCTCTTTTCCTTGCCGGTGCGTGTTATGCGGTGATTACATTTCTTTTCAACAGTGTATACCCTGCAATTATATGTCATATTATTAATAATGCTATTGCGGTTTACATATCTTATAACAGTGATTTTTTGGCATATCTTGCCCAGGACGTGATTTTTATAATTATCGTCATAGCGGTATTATTTATTATTTTATATATTACCTTAAAATTAGCCGAGGATGTAATTGAGGATTTTGGGCACAAAAAACGTCTAAAGACAGATACACGCAAACTTGTGTATGGAGATCCGCTTACATCGCCGTATATCTGGCTATTTGCCGCACTTGCGATTTTCACGGCTGTGAGGAATATTATAATATAAAAATAATGACTTATAATATACAGTCCGATAACCTTATCATATCGCCGCTTACAAATGACCCTGATATCGTTTCTACCATAAGTATGTGTCCGGACTATACATTACCATTAATAAAACCTAACAGGAAAATCGATTATATATTTGCAAACTAAAATCACCATAGATTTTTAAAAAATCTATGGTGATTTTTTTAAAACTTTTTCCAGGTTTGCGGATAAAACAACATAAGCATAGGAAATATCTCAAGTCTGCCTGCCAGCATATCAAATATTAGTACAATCTTTGATGGTACAGAAAATGCCAAATAATTACCGGTAGGTCCCACAAGTTCAAGACCTGGTCCTATGTTATTAAATGTAGCGGCAACTGCAGTGAAATTTGAAATCAAATCTTTGCCGTCAAAACTTATAAACAATATGGATGCCGCAAAAATGATAACATACGCAACCATATATACATTCGCTGACCTTACCACTTCGTGCTCAATAGGCTTAGAATTTAGAGTCAGTTTTTTTACGCCTTTGGGGTGTGCATAGCCGTAAAGTTCTTTTTTTATTGTTTTTACCAGTATAATTATACGTGATACTTTTATGCCGCCGCCTGTGCTTCCTGCACACGCACCGATAAACATAAGCATTACAAGTACGGTTTTTGAAACTTGCGGCCACAAATTAAAGTCTGTGGTTACAAAACCTGTTGTTGTTATAATTGAACCTACCTGAAAAGCGGAATGCCTGATGGCTTCGACCGTAGTATCAAATAATGACTGTATATTTACTGTAATTATTGTTATAGAGGTTGCAATTATAATAAAATAAACTATTACTTCCGTATTCAAAACCGCTTTTTTAAAGCGACCCATAAGCAATAAGAAATATGCATTAAAATTGACACCGAACAGTATCATAAATACTGTGATTACAACTTGTATATACGGTGAATAGCCTGCCATACTGTCATTTTTTATACCAAAGCCACCGGTACCTGCCGTGCCAAATGCTGTTGTAAGTGCATCAAAAACCGACATACCGCCTGCAAGCAGAAGTATAATTTGTAAAATGGTTAGTACCATATAAATACCATACAGTATTTTTGCAGTGGTTTGTACTTTTGGTACAAGTTTATCAACAGACGGACCGGGGCTTTCTGCCCGCATAAGATTCATATTACCGCCGCTGCTTGCCGGAAATACAGTAAGAATAAATACCAGTACACCCATACCGCCTATCCAATGCGTAAAACTGCGCCAAAATATGATACAATGCGGCAGACTTTCAACATCACTGAGTATACTTGCGCCGGTTGTTGTAAATCCTGATACTGTTTCAAAAAGTGCATTTACAGGGTTAGGTATTGCACCGCTAATAATAAACGGTAAAGCGCCTATAACACTCATAATTATCCAGCTGAGTGCCACAGAAACAAAACCTTCTTTTGCGTGTAAAGATGTGTCTTTTGTTTTTTTAAGTGTAAACGGAAAAGCTAGAAAAAAACATAACGCAACAGTGATTACAAAAGAGAGTACTTCTTTTTCACCGTATATGATACCGCATAGCGTGGGAGCTAGCATAAGGATACCTTCACAGCACAGAATATACCTTATTATATACACTATTATTGAGTAATTCATAAAGCGTATTAATCCTCCAAAATGTCCTGTAAATCGTGAAGTCCACGGTAAAGCGAAACTATAATAACCTTATCTCCTTTTTCAATACAGTCACGTCCGCCCGGTATAATAACATTTCCCGAACGTGAAATACAGCAGATAAGGACATTGGGCTTAAGATTTAAATTCATAATCGGTTTATTGACAACAGGCGAATCATCGTGAACGGTAAATTCAAGCGCTTCAACTTTGTTATCAAGTATACGGTAAAGAGTAGAAATGTTATTGCCTTGCGAGTTTTGACGTGCACGGACAAATTGCATAATATAATCGGCAGTTATATATTTAGGAAAAACAATACTTCCCATATCAAGTCCGTTTATTACCGAGTCGAATTCAAGTCTGTTTACTTTTGCAACCGGCTTTGCTTCACTTGATTGTTTTGCGAACAAAGAAAGAAAGATGTTTTCTTCGTCAATATGAGTTAATGCCACAAATGCATCAGCGGCAGAAATCCCTTCTTCAATAAGTAATTTTTTATCCGTGCCGTCACCTTGTATAACAGTGACATCTGGGAACTGATCTGATAATCTGTTACATATGCCGGCATCGTCTTCGATAATTTTTACCTTTATTCCGGCTTTGCAAAGCAGTCTTGATAGATAAAATGCTGTTGTGTCGCCGCCCACAATCATCGTATTTTTAACTGCATTCCTATGCATACCAAGCTTTTTAAAAACATCTTGTATTTTATCATCGAATGCGATAAATGAAAGTGTATCACCCACTTTTATCTCTGTAGAGCCGTCGGGAATAAGTACATCATCCCCTCTTTCAATGGCACAGGCAAGTATTTCACAGTTTGTTTTGGGTGCTATATCTTTTATCTCGATATTTGCAAGAGGTGAAGATGTGTGAATTTTAATTTTGACAAGATGTATTTTACCGTCTGCAAATGAATCGATTTGCTCAGCAGAAGGGAACTTTATAAGCTGTGAAATCTCGGTTGCTGTTAAAAGCTCAGGGTTGATTATCATTGAAAGTCCTAACTGCGCTTTGATAAAATCAGTTTCACCGCTGTATACAGGGTTTCGTACACGTGCTACAGTATAGCATTTGCTTGCTTTTTTTGCCATAATGCAACAAAGCAGGTTTATCTCATCAGATTCAGTGACAGCTATAAGTATGTCGGTATTTTTAATATCCGCTTCGTTAAGCGTGCCAATTTGTACACCGTTACCGCACAGACCCATAATGTCATAGTCTTCGGTTATCTTGCGTATTTTTTGCGCATCGGTATCAATTACCGTTATATCATGTTTTTCTGCAGACAATTGCGCGGTAAGCGTTGTGCCAACCTGACCACAACCAATAATAATTATTTTCATTGGTATACCTCCGTTATTAAATGTATTATATCACAGATATTTATAATTTCAATCAGTATTTGTTTGACATAATACAGTTTAATAGTATATAATAAATATATTAAACTCAGGAGGCATAATTATGAAAAAACTAAGATTTATTTCACTGCTGCTTATATTTGTACTGCTTTGCAGTTGCAGTAAACCGGAAACTCCGGCATCCACAGATGACACTCAACAGTCAGAGCAAACCGAAACACCCGATACAACGCCTACTACAAACGGTTATAAAAACAGTCTTACAGGTGAGTATGAGCTTGAAAGTGAAACACAGGTATCTATGCGTCCTGTTGCTGTTGCAGTAAATAACATTAAAAATGCACAGACTGTTCAGACCGGTCTTGAAACAGCAGATATTATTTATGAAACTTATGTTGAGGGTGGTATTACCCGACTGCTTGCTGTGTATAAAAATATCTCCAAAGCAGGTGAAATCGGTTCTATCCGCTCGGCACGCTATGATTTTGTAGATCTTTGCGAAGGTCACGATGCTACTTATATCCATGCAGGTATCGACTCGACCTATGCTCAGCCTTATATCAATTCGCTTGGTGTCGATAATGCAAATTTGCTTAACGGATCAATATACAAATACGCGTATCGTATAAGCAACGGACTTGCATCGGAGCATACACTCTACTCTAAGGGTGAAAACCTTGCCAAAATGCTTGCTGAAAAAGGTTGGCGTACAACGGTTGATGATGCTCACAAGGGTGATTGGCAAAACTTTTCGGATAAAGACCTTACGCTTGCGGGCGGTAAAGCTATGACTATTGATGTTGCTTTTGGCAGCTCATATATCACAAAATTCAGTTATAATGCCCAGACAGGTATGTATTCCAAAACTAACAATCCTGACTGGAGAACCGGTAAAAATATCGAAACTAAAAATGTTGTTGTCCTTTTCACTACTCTCGGACAGTTTGCTGACGGATATCGTATGAAGATTGGTATGCAAGGCGGCGATGGTTACTATTTTGTAAACGGCACATATCAGAAAATCAAGTGGACAAAGGGTGCACACGATGCAAGCTTTAAGTTTACGGATGAGGCAGGCAATGCACTGTCGTATAATGTTGGTAATTCATATGTTTGTATGGTAAGCAACGATATGAAGGGTAAACTTGCTATTGGTGGTTAATATGGATTTTAGTAAAGTTATTGAAAATCGTTGGTCCGTGCGTGATTTTTCTGACCGCGATGTTGAAGAACAAAAAATTTGCAACATACTGGAAGTTTTTAAAAGTGCTCCTACTGCGAAAAATATGCAACCTGTACGCCTTATTGCAGTGCAGGGTGACTCACTTAATATAGTAGATGAAGTTAGTCCTTGCCGATATGGTGCAAAACTTGCGTTTCTTGTGTGTAGTGATGAGAGTGTTTCGTGGAAGGATAAAAACAACAAATCTCGTGGTGAAATGGATGCAACCATTGCGGCAACACATATAATGCTTGCTGCTGCAAATGAGGGACTTGGAAGTTGTTGGGTATGCCTTTTTGATAAAGAAAAAACAATAGAACTGTTCAATCTCGAGAATAATATTGAACCGCATTGTTTTATGATGGTTGGTTATCCGTCTGATAAAGCAGTACCTGCTGATAGGCATACAATAAGAAATGATCTTAAAGATGTAGTTAAATATATTAAATAAAAAAGCAACATTTGTTGCTTTTTTTTAATTTATCTGCTACAATTTTTTACGTTGGAATGGAAACAGGTGAAAATCCTGTACGAGCCCGTCGCCGTGATGTGCGTTATTTAAGCTTGTCTACCTGATGCCGCAAATCAGGGATATGCCATTGAGAAATTTTCTTGAGAAGGTGACAATGCTTTTGCACTAAGTCGAAATACTTTCCGATAAAAAGTCTTTTGGAAATAATTGCGAGCGCTGATTAAAAAGACAGAAAAATAAAGGAGAAATGATTATGAAAAAAACAAGTTTTACAAAAGTAATTTCTGTGATCCTTTGTATCGTGCTTATTGCGGCTATGGCACTTGTTACAAGCGGATGTAACAACGATGAGGTCAATTCAATAGTGACTGAGAAAAGTTTTACGCTTACTGTATGTGACCTGGATGGTAATGCGACTGACTTTGATGTCACAACTGACAAGACAACTGTAGGTGAGGCGCACTCATTATACCATACTGATGTATAAGGGTCATCTTTTTTATAACTTCACGCGGACCGGCCGCAATAAGTCGGATCGTAG
>JAZUOQ010000110.1:0-7770 GCA_045604775.1 Eubacteriales bacterium | reverse complement strand
GTATGGGCATATCAGGTACAGTTTCTTTTATAAGGCGGTACATACCTAAGTCTTGCACTATTACACCATCTGCATTTGCTTTTGCAACTAACTTAATAGTTTGCAATGCACTTTCTAATTCATTATCGGAAATTATGGTATTTAACGTGATATAGACTTTTACATTTCTTGAGTGACAATATTTAATCGCTTCAATTAGTTGATCGTCATTAAAGTTGTCAGCATTTCTGCGCGCATTAAATTTTTGTGTTCCAAGGTATACAGCGTTTGCGCCGCTTCTTACAGCTGCTATGAGATGCTCACTGCTTCCGACGGGGGATAGTATTTCCATAAATGTCTCCAAAATGTTTTAAAAAATCCGGAAACTACGGTTTCCGGATTTTATATTTTATTCAAATCCGTGAGGATTTTTCTTCTGCCAATTCCAAAGGTCTCTGCACATTTCATCAATGCCACGTTCAGCAACAAAGCCAAGTTCTACTTTTGCTTTTGTGGGATCTGAATATAGTGTTTCAACATCACCGGGTCTACGTTCAACGATTTCGTATGGAACTTCTACACCGCTTGCCTTTTCAAATGCTTTAACAACGTCAAGTACACTGTAGCCTGTGCCTGTTCCTAAGTTGTATGTAAATACACCTGTTTTATTTTTGCTGGCTGCAAGAGCTTTTATATGTCCGATAGCAAGGTCAACAACGTGGATATAGTCTCTGACACCAGTACCGTCATGAGTATTATAATCGTTACCGTATACATTGAGTTTAGGTAGTCTGCCGATTGCAACCTGTGAGATATAGGGTGTTAAGTTGTTAGGTATGTTTTGTGGATCTTCACCGATAAGTCCGCTTTCGTGAGCGCCAACAGGGTTGAAGTAACGTAAAAGGGTAACGGTCCAATCATTATTTGACTTATACAAGTCGGTTAAAATAATTTCCTGCATAAGTTTTGTTTGACCGTATGGGTTGGTGGGCGTTCCGACAGGAAAGTCTTCTCTGACAGGTACTATTTTAGCATCGCCATATACAGTAGCAGAAGAAGAAAATACAATGTTGCGAACATTGTGTTCATCCATTGATTTTAGAAGATTAAGTGTTCCATATATATTGTTGTTATAATAGAAAAGCGGCTTTGCACAACTTTCACCAACAGCCTTAAGACCTGCAAAATGAATAACTGCATCAATGTTATTTTCATCAAAAATTGCATCAATTTCATTTTTATTAAGCATATCAGCTTCGTAGAATTTTACATCTTTTCCGGTTATTTTTTTAATTCTGTTAAGAACTTCAGGTTTGCTGTTGTAAAAGTTGTCAAATGTAACAACATCATAACCGCTGTTGATAAGTTCCACAATTGTGTGAGAACCAATATAACCGGTTCCTCCTGTTACTAAAACTCTCATAATTTTTACCCCTTTATAATTAATCTATTAAATTTATTTTATCTTCCATTACATCAGATAGCAAAATGTTCATTGTTGAAAAAACGCCTGTGTTTTTCGGTGCATAAGCAGGTGAGTTAAGTTCATTCAAAGCAGCTTCATCTTTGGGTAAGGTTATGATGATCGAAATCCCACCATTATTCTCACGTTGTAAAGATAATTTACCGCCTGATTGAGTTATAAGCTTTTGTACGGTATATATCGCTGTGTTTTCAATGACATTTTGATCATTTAAATGGTTAAATAATTTTTCGATTCTGTTATCATCTGCCCAATCGTTTGTAAGAATAATAAGATTATCTTTAGCGAGTGATTGAGTAAATATTTTTATATTAGCCTTTCCGAGTGATTTTCTTTTCAATTCGGCTATTAAATTAAAAAGAACTATATCCAGAACCTCAATCGAAATTTTAGAATAAGGATATATTGAACTGAGATGACAGTCAATTTCCAGTTCATTTTCTGAAAATGATTGAGATGTTTGATCTACTATACGTTTTATGTAAGTATTTATATTTGTAACAACAACTTTATCTGTAGGAATATATTTTTCACTGATGTACATCGAATTTTTATACGATTTGCGAATGGAATAGGCACTTTTAATTAAATTCTTTTTAATATCAATATTTTCATCAATAGATTTTATTGCTCGCGCTGCTGATATTATTCTGTTTGTATACAGAATGATTTTATCTTCTGTATCTTCAATAATGAACTCGATCTGTTTTTTGCTTATGTTGTCAAGCATTTCTTTATCAGTGTCTTGAAAAAGAAGTATTGCAAATTTATTATTGTGAGCAAGAATTGGTGTTATTATACATTTCTTTAAAGTTTTATCAAAATGTGATTCAAACTTTATTACTTTAAATTTATTACTTTCAATGGCTTTTTTTACATTATTTAACCATCTGGTTGTAAAGATGCAATTAAGATTACGAGTTTCACTACGTTTGATTTCAAACATTCCGGTGACAATTGGGGAGTTATAAACAATATCCAACTTCTCGTTCACGCAGATAATTGCTTCCTTAGTGTCCTTAAACATATCTTTAAAGTATTCGTAATAATTAATATACAATTTTTTGATCCTTTCGTTTAATTATACAATAGAATAAACAATTTGTAAAGTGAGTTATTTATATTTTGAAAAATCAAATTCCGAGGTATTCCAGAATAATCGAAAAGTATTCACGCAAATGAAGATTTAAATGTAAAAAAGGAACATTGGGTGTAGGTGCCGGGAGAGCAGAACATCGTTCAAAATTGTATTTTTTAGCAATCATAATTGAGCGATAGATATGAAAATCACTTGTTACGATGCATATAGAGGGTGATTTTTCGTTTTTTTCAATACTATCTATTATTTGCTTTGAATATTTAATATTTTCAGTGGTATCGGTTGAAATTTCTTCAAGGATTAATCTGTTTTCATCTATACCATTGTTTATTAGATAATTTTTCATGACATATGCTTCAGTATATTTTTCACCGTTACCCAGACCTCCTGAAAGTATTGCTTTGGTGTCTTGGTTTGATCGTAAATATTCTAATGCAGTATTTAATCTATATTTTAATACTAATGTAGGTTGATCATCTTTAATACCGCCGCCCAAAATAATCAGATAATCACATTCATTAGGTTGTGATTTTGATGAACTTATTATTTTATATTGGATATAAACCTGTGATAGTATAAAAATTGTGATCAATGTGAGCGCTGTGATTTGCATAATACGTGAAATTGTTCTGATAAAACAGTTATGCGATTTTAACATATGTAATAACAATGCATATATACAGATACATATGCCGCTAAAACTTATAAAAAACATTAAAAATTCAAGATGAGGAAATATTAGGCTAATTAAATTAGAAATAATTATCAGTAATATGCCTGTTATATAAAACAGTTTATGCTCTGAGTAAATATTCTTTAACTTCATTAAGAGAGTCATACACTAAAACTCCTTGATTAATACAGCGTTCTTTTGAACAGTGACCGTTTGGAATAAGGATGCACTGAGCACCAAGTTCTTTTGCCATTATTGCATCAGTTGTCAGATCACCGATAAAGAGTATATTTTTTGGAATGATACCTTTTGCTTTTATGTATTTACTTGCTATGTCTGTTTTTGTGCCTACATTCAAATCATCCATACCAATTATATCCTCAAAATAGTTTTCAATGTTATAGTGATATACTTCTTCTTTTAAATGTTTTTTATAAAGTGATGAAATAAGTACATTACTAATATTTAATGCTGTAGCGCTGTTAATTACAGAGTAAAAATTGTCAAATATTTTAATTAAACGTGAATTCTCTTTCAGATAGGCTCTGAATTCTACAGATAATTCGCTAATTTGAGGATTGGCAATGCCTAATTTTCTGTAATAGTTTTCAAGGGGGAGGCTTAATTCATTTCTGTATGTATCTTTATCAGTAGGTGGGAGATTACGTGTTTTCAGCATACAGTTAACAGCTGCAACAGATGCATCTATATCATCAAGTATTGTACCGTTAAAATCCCAAAAAATATGTGTTATCATTATATGCTCCAGTGAAATTATCAAAAAGCCACCGAATTTATCGGTGGCTTTAATTGATTAGTCAAGATTATATCTTTTCTTAAATTTGTCTACTCGTCCGCCTGAATCAACGAGCTTCTGTCTTCCTGTAAAGAAAGGATGACATTTTGAACAAATTTCAACTTTGATTTCGCTTTTTGTTGATCTTGTTTCAAATGTTTCACCGCAAGCACATTTTACGGTAGCTTTATCATAATTGGGATGAATTCCGTCTTTCATTTTTTTCACCTCTTTTGAAATATTTTCATTAGACTGCATTATTTTAGCATAAATAATTATTAAATGCAAGTATTTTTTATAAATTTTAAAAATTTATGCAGCGTCTACTCCGGTATTGTTTTCAATAATATTATGGTTCTTATAAGCCTCGGGGATTTGAGCTTCAAATTTAAGCATGTTTTGGAATTCTCCGGTAACTGTGGATTCCATAATATTTCGTTCTTTTGTTAAAACGACAGTGCTATTGTCACAAAGCGCAAAATCATAGATGTTTTCAGTTAGCTTATAAGGGGAATAAATGATATCTTTATCTGGTATACCTGCATTTCCTTTCACGTTTTCACCCCAGACAAATAATTCTCCTGTAAATGTAAGTGCAGCACAGGTGTTTTTGTGTATACCTATTTTATCAACACCTGTCATAATAGGTATAAGTTCCGCCTTGAATTCTTCACCGTTATTACCTAATTGACCCAGATTATTAATACCGGCAGAGTAGAGTTCACCATTGACAGTTAGGACCAATGAAAAATAATTTCCTACCTGAACATCTTTTACACCTTGCATTATTTTTATTGCTTCTGTTGAAGATACTGCGGTTTTGTTTCCGAGCTGTGAATAAGAATTGTCGCCGACTGCGTAGAGTGTACCAAATTTGTCAACTATCATAGAATGTGTATCTGAGATATCTGCTGAAAGTACATTGTCCATAATAAAAACCGGTTCGTTTTTGTTTTTAGTTGTTGTATCACCCAGTTGACCGTATTCGTTAAAACCAATTGCATATAACTCAGCATTGTCTGTGATGTAAAACAGTGAATTTTCGGTCATAGAAAATGTTATTGCATTGGTTGCTATAATTTCGTTATCATAAAAATTCTTATTCTCATATTTTGAATATTTAAAGCATCCGTTAAGCGAAAGATTGCCGTCTGTATCTAATGTTACTGTTATTTCCGGATAGCTTTGTGTCATTAGAATATTGTTTTTTATTGTTTGCGCCTTGTATACACCTTCGGTATTTATGAGTTCAAATAAGTCAAATTTTCCGTTTTTAAAGAATAGTTTTTCAGACTGTGGGTATATTGCATCCGGAAGATAAACATAGGCACTTTCTGCTCCGTTTTTTTGTAATTCATAAGCATAAGTTTCAGAAATATCGTAGGTTTTTACTTTGCTAAATATATTGATATTGTTGGATTTTATGAATACAACTGATAAAACAATCGATACGATTAGCATAATAATTGCTATAAAGCCAATAATTTTTTTTAGTTTCTTATTTTTAGCAGATATCAAAAAATACAGTGCAGTAGACAGTATCAGTAATATTACAAATATAATAAGTAATTTAAATAACATTTGAATCTCCTAATTCTTTATTGAAACAAGTTCAGAAAAAGTTGTACGGGAACTTCCTTTTCCAAGCTGGTTGTATGTATTGTTTCCTACAGAAAGTATTTTATTTTCTGTAGTGATTATAACTGTATGAAGACCGCTTGTCTTGACACTTTTAACATTATTTACAGAAGGGGTAGGCGTATTAACATTATCTGTATTGCCGATGCCCAACTGTCCTAAATTATTAAGCCCCCAAGCATATAAGTCGCCTTCGTTAGTGATTGCATAAGCTGATCCTTTAGCAGCAGAGATAGTCTTAACATTTTGCATTATCGGCGCAAAAATCGCAGATGAAGCATTGGTAGTATTACCCAGCTGACCAAATTCATTGCCACCACACGAAATGAGTTCGCCATTTTCTTTTAAAAGTAATATAAAATTATCTCCTGCTGCTATATCGATAACATTATGTTGTATGGCATTTGGTGAGAAAAAACTGTCACCTTCAATGCCAAACTGACCATTTGAATTATTTCCAAATACAACGGCATCGCCACTTTTTTGAAGAGCAACAGTAAAGGTACTTTCGCAGTGTACGCTTTTAACTGAACCTAGTACGGGAATGGGATTTGCTTTAAATTCGTGGTTGTAAGTTGACAACTGGCCGTAATTGTTTTCGCCGCACATATATAACTTGCCATCTGTTTTTATTATTCCTAATGTTGATTCTGATAAGGAAAAATCAGTTACATTTTCAGCAATCAATGTAAATTCTTCAACATTTTCATTTTCAATGTTTATAAGCTTTGATCTATTATTACCTTTAGCGTATAAACAATTATTATTATCCAGTATAAAGATTAGTTCGTTATTGGATAAAACTTTTTTTGCATTTGAATAAATTATGTTTTTTTCTTTGTCGGTGACATCTGATAATTGTTTTCCAAAACAATATACATCACCATTTGATAAAATGATATATGTACTTTCAGAGCCTACAAAAATGTCATTAACTTCTCCGGAGATTGAAGTTTGTTGTACAATTTCAGAATTATTTTGTTGTATGATCTTTTGTGAATACTTGTAGTTATCAATTAAAGTTGGAACATTATCATAAACTATGAAAGTTATAATTGTTACAGAGCATATACATATTACTATTATTGCAGTTTTAGCTGACAATGGAGGCATTTTTGAAAACAAAGAGGCAATGGGGTTTGTTTGTAGATTATCTTTGCGTTTTGATGGTATACAACAAACGATAATAAGACCAAAAATACCAAATAAAAGCCCCAATATTCCCCAAACTTTGTTTCTGCCTTTTAACTGAGCAAGACGTGCAGAAAAATAACTACAAAAAATAACAATGGTTGCCAGTGTGAATAAAATTGCAACTGTAATTCCTACATTTATATTCAAAATAACATTCTCCCCAAAATTAACAATTAAACTAAAAATATAATAATAGATATTTGTATGATTTACAAGTACTATTTTGAAAATCAATTTTTAATTGACTGAATATTAGATTTTTATTTACAAAGAATATTAATATTGAGGGTGATATTATGAAAAAAGTACTTCTTATATTTCTTGCAATCGTATTTTGTTTTGGTATATATGTAGGCACCATTCCTGATGAATATTCTTTTTTTTCAGATGAAGCAATTGAAAATAAAAACCCTTTATTTACATTAGATATCGGTACGGCACAGACGGTAAATAAGTCTAATGTTACTTCATTTATATCACAAGGCAAATATAGCGCAAAGGTAAAACTTTTCGGCTTTTTACCAATAAAAAATGCTGAGATTAGTATTTACGAAAAGCAAAATTTAATACCTCTTGGTATGCCTTTTGGAGTAAAACTTTATACCGATGGAGTGATAATAGTAGATATAACTGACTTTGTACATGAGGGAACAATACAAAATCCTGCATATACAGCAGGAATACGCGAAGGTGATATTATCTTAAGTTATAATGGTGCTGAGATTGACTCTAATGAAGATTTGATAAAACAGGTGAAACAGTTTGACGGAACACCACAAAAAGCGGTTGTTGTGCGTAACAATTTGAAGTTTGAGGTAGATGTTACTCCTTTGAGAGATGATGCAGATGGTAATTACAGAATAGGGCTGTGGGTAAGAGATAGCACTGCGGGTAAGTCGGAGGCCAAG
>JAZUOQ010000109.1:0-3588 GCA_045604775.1 Eubacteriales bacterium | reverse complement strand
AGCCACCGTTACCTGTAATTTCTGCTTCTTCTCCGTTAATTATAAGAAACGGTGTAAATTCAACAGCATCGCGAAGATTAAGATTTTCGACTTCAGCCCTTGTATACTTGCCTAGCACAAGGACATTATCCTCATTAAAGCCGACAATGTTATAAGTGCTTTTTCTGGGCATATACATAATTTCGCCATTTGAGATCACAAGTCCCATTGGAATGCCGCCGTCACCCCAACCGCCTGCATCACCGAATCCGCCTGCGTTGATACCGGCAATAACCTCCGGATAATTCTCAATTAGAAACGGCATTTTCTGACCCTTGGTTCCAAAATATTTTGAAACACCTAAAAATACTTTTGACGGGTCAGTTATCTCAAGCATCCAAGCATCATAACCGTTCTTTCCGATATCGGTAAGGATAACTTCATTTTCCTTTTTGTTAGTAACAGTAGTCTGGATACTTTGGGTATCAGTAGTAGTTTCAAGTTCTTTAACCGTATTTTTACTCATAACCTTTTCAATCGTAGCATCTGAGAAAAAGATGCGCGATATGTATTTATGGTTAATTGTAGTTTCTGTGGAAGTTATCATATACTCTCTAAATCCGCTCCACGGTCCGTAAAGCAAAAACAGACTGATAATACCACAAATTATCCAAGTGGAAAAGAGCGATGCTACAAATTTACCAATCGGACGTTTTTTTACAAAATTCTGAAATCGCTTAAATAGTTTCATTAGTTGTTATCACCGAAATCTGCAGGCTTTTCACCTGCACCGAAATAATATAAAATTGCATCTACAGTACGCTTTGATGCTTTTCCGTCACCATAGGGATTAACTGCCTTTGATTGCTTGTCATAAGCTGCTTTGTCACGGATAAGTTCCGTAGCAAGACGAACAATATCATCTGTTTCAACACCGGCTATCTTGACTGTGCCGGCCTCAACCGCTTCCGGACGTTCTGTTTCAGTACGTAAAACAAGCACAGGTTTACCAAGTGCCGGTGCCTCTTCCTGCAAGCCACCGCTGTCAGTCATTACCATATAGCAACGCTGCATTAGATTGTGCATATCACATACATCGACAGGATCAATAAGTATTACGTTTGAAAGATTGCCAAGTATCTCCTGCGCAGTATTTCTTACTTTGGGATTTAAGTGCATAGGATATATGAATTTAACATCATCATTTTCCATTGCAAGTGTTTTAACTGCGTTGCATATATTCTCAAGCGGTTTACCAAGATTTTCGCGGCGGTGAGCTGTGAGAAGTATATACTTGGAGTCGGTAAAGTCAATATTGCGCAGTCTTTCATCCGCAAATACATAATCTGACTTTACAGTGGTGGAAAGCGCATCGATTACCGTGTTTCCGGTAATAAATACGTTATCGTTAACATTTTCTTTGGCGAGATTATTCTTATTTGAAATAGTGGGTGCGAAATGCATATCACAAAGACGAGAGGTCATTTGTCTATTCATTTCTTCAGGAAATGGAGAGTATTTGTCATAGGTACGCAAACCTGCCTCAACATGACCGATACGGACATTTGCATAAAATGCAGCAAGTGCACCTGCAAAAGTAGTGCTTGTATCACCGTGTACTAAAAGCACATCAGGCTTAAGCTCGGCAAGTACCTTTTCCATACCGATAAGAACATCAGTGGTTATAGTTGTAACAGTTTGACCCGGACGCATAATGTCAAGATTATAATTAGGCGTTATATCAAACACTTCCAAAACCTGCATAAGCATCTCGCGGTGCTGGCCGGTAAGGCAGACAATACTTTCAATCTGCTCACGCGATTCCAGTTCCTTAATAAGAGGAGCCATTTTTATAGCTTCAGGACGTGTTCCGAAAACTGTCATTACTTTAATTTTTTTCATCTTTTTTCCCCTTGTGTGTTTTATGATGCCTGTACATAACAAGCGAGCACATAATTACAATAAGTGAAACAATAAGCACCAGCACGATTGCACGCATAAAGCCTTCACCCGCAATGAGTACAGCAGTAAGACCAAGAATGGCTGCAATTGCATACATTATAAGTACTGCATGTTTGTGCGTAAAGCCCAGATCGATAAGGCGGTGATGCAGATGCGTTTTATCCGCCGACATAGGCGATTTACCGTTAAGCACACGGCGTATAGAAACAAACGCCATATCAAATATCGGAAGTCCGAAAATAAGAAACGGTATAGCAAACGCAATTATCGCATACGCCTTGAACAGTCCCATTACAGACATTACCGACAGTGTATATCCAATAAACATAGAACCGGTGTCACCCATAAACAGTTTGGCAGGGTTAAAGTTGTACGGTATAAAACCAAGACAAGAACCTGCAAGAGCCGCCGCAAGTAATGCAACCGCCGGTGACTGAACAAGTATTACTATCACCATTACGCAAACTGACATTATTGCAGACACGCCAACTGCCAGCCCGTCAAGACCATCTATCAGGTTTACTGCATTAAGTATACCCAACATCCATATAATTGTAACTATATACTGCATATAGATATTAAGACTTATATATGCTTCACCGCCCCCGATTATATTCGGAAGACTGGTTATACGAACACCACAATATACCGGTATGGCAGTGGCAATAAGTTGAAATCCAAACTTCTGCGCAGGCTTTAATGCAAGTACATCATCAAATATACCAAGTGCTACGATTACAATAGAACCAAGAAGCATACCACGTATTTCACGTGTAATATACGGTGTGCAAAATATAAGGGTGGAAATGTAAAAACCTGCAAAAATCGCAAGACCGCCAAGTCGCGGTATGGGTTTTTTATGCATACGGCGTGTATCCTTAGGTACGTCAATAGCACCTATTTTATATGCAAAATTGACTGCTATCGGTGTGCAGGCAAACGACAGTATAAGTGCTGATACAAATGCACATGCCAGATAGATATAATCTTTAAGTTCCATAACCGTTATCCTTTATTTTTTAATAAAGCCTATTTTTTTCTGTACTTTCGAAAGCATACGGTTTGCAAGATATGACGCGTGATTTGCGCTTTCTGTATATACTTTTGCAAGATAGTCCTTGTTTTTCATAAGATCGTCATACTTCTCGCGAAGAGGTTTAAGACCGTCAGCTACCGTTTCACCGACTGCAAGTTTGAATTCACCGTAACCGCAGCCCTCAAACTGCTTAACAGCATCTTCTATTGTTACGCCTGTCATTGAACTGTATATCTTAAGAAGATTGCTTATGCCGGGTTTATCCTCAGAATACGCGATTGTATTGTCACTGTCAGTAACTGCACTTTTAAACTTCTTTATAATCACATCTCTGTCGTCAATTACGCTTACATATGACTTTGGATTGGGATCTGACTTACTCATTTTTTTATCAGGTTGTGTAAGTGACATCACCTTTGCGCCAAGTGGAGGAATGTACCCCTCGGGTACCGTGAATACATCACCGTAAATACCGTTGAAACGGATAGCAATATTGCGTGCAAGCTCCAAATGCTGTTTCTGGTCAACACCTACAGGCACAAGATCAGTACCGTAAAGCAATATATCAGCAGCCATAAGTACAGGATATGTGAAAAGACCTGCGTTTATAT
>JAZUOQ010000108.1:0-3407 GCA_045604775.1 Eubacteriales bacterium | reverse complement strand
GTACTGCTTCATTTATTCTTACAAAATTTATTGTTTTTGCATATTCCATGTATTTATTTGATTCAATATTAGAAGTAAAAGTTGTATCTAAAATATCTACAAAATCTTGACCAAATATTGCGCTTAAATAATAAATACTATTGAATGTACCAGTCATTTTTAATTGTGTATAATTTGCAATTATTTCATGGAATGCTGCTACTTCTCTTGCAAAACTTGTTCTATTATAGTATTCTGCACCATGTCCAAAAGTTAGATATAGATTTCTTCCGTTATAGTCTATATGTTCACCATAGAACATTGCTTCTATAATATCTGATAAAGCACAATAATCAGAATAGTCTGTTCTCCTAATTCTATTACTAATTCTATATATTTCAGCATTAATTATTTCAGCAGCCGCCTGTTTAGCATCGAATTTAGCACCTGAAAGTCTTTGCCTTGCTTCATCTATCCTTTTTGAACTATATCCTATTTTTTCAAGATTTTCGGCTACCATATCAACCATTTTACCTCTAAATAGAAGTGATTGAAATGATAATTTTTTGGCTAAGGCTTTTTGATATCTATCAATTGTTGTTCCTTTTTCTTGCATTAATTTATCAGCAAATTCTTGTCTTGCTCTAGTATCAGATTCCATTTTAATATTATAACCCATCTCACCCTCAATCTCATTTTTAGGCACAAGCGCAGCAACAGAGTCAACAACAACGACATCAATTGCACCGGAACGTACAAGTGCCTCAGTTATCTCAAGTGCCTGCTCACCGGTATCGGGCTGTGAAACAAGTACATTATCAGTCTGAACACCGAGTGCTTCTGCATAAATCGGATCAAGTGCGTGTTCGGCATCTATAAAAGCTACCTCGCCACCCATTTTCTGAGCTTCTGCCGTTATATGCAATGCAAGTGTTGTCTTACCTGATGACTCAGGTCCGTAAATTTCAATTATTCTTCCACGCGGAACACCGCCGATACCAAGTGCTGCATCAAGTGCAAGAGAACCTGTAGGTATAGCATCAACTTTCATTTTGGTGTTATCACCAAGTTTCATAACAGCGCCTTCGCCGAACTGCTTTTCGATCTGTGCAAGTGCTGTTTCAAGTGCCTTTTTCTTATCTACTGCCATTTTTTCTCCTTTTATCAGAAAAGTGCACAAGTGCCGCTTTCTGTATAATAGTCTATTAATTTTTCTATTTTTTCGCGTGTGGTTCCAAGTTCATCAGCCAGACAACCGATACATAAGAATTGCTCGGCACCACGGTCGACAAGTTTCATATAAATGGGTATTGCATCCGATTCAAGAGGCTTACCGCATTTTTTACAGGTGCTTTCGTTTACCATTATTTATTAACTATTTTACAACGATAAACTCTGCAGTCGTGTGCCTCTACATTATCAACAAGTATCTCGGAAATGATGCCTGCGTCTTTCTGTGTTACACACTCATACGCTTTAAGACATTTGCCTGTAGTAACAGGAAGACCGATATCAAACAGATCCAACGCAAGAGTTCTCTTTTTGTCCGTGAAATTGAACACGCCAATAGCAATATCACCGTTTGAAAGCATTTTGACCATATGGAAATACTCACGCGGCTCGTTTGGGTTTCTGCCGAGATAAAACGGGTTTCTGCCTTCAATATCCTGATTAATTGCAATAAGGTCGGCATTGGTAAGTATCGACTTTGTTGCCTCGTTCATACTGCGAATGTCACAGCCTATCATAAGAGGTGAATTCATAAAGCACCAGAATGCAAAGTGTGTACGGTAATCCGTATCGGTACATACACCGTCAGTGGTAAAGCCGACATAGTCCGAGTTATTTATACAGTCACCTTTACCGTACATACCTACAACAAGCATATCAATATCATTAAAACAATATGGACCGCTGTGTGTGATCTTAGTTATTTGCGAAAGTGCCAGTTTTTTGATAGAACTCCACTCGTCACGAATATCGCCTGTAGAGCGGTAGATATGAGCACCTGTTGAGTTTATCCATTTTTCTGACTCCTCAGTACCCCAGTTACACGCTGAAAACAGGATATCACGTCCGCAATTACGAAGCGCCATTGCCATTCTGCGATAGAGTATATTGCCGTCAATTTTAGGTTTAAAACAGTTATCGTACTTAAGGAAGTCAACACCCCATTGTGCAAAAGTTTCAGCATCATCAAACTCATGATCAAACGAGCCGGGATATCTTGCACAGGTTAAAGGTCCGTCACAAGAATACATACCGAACTTAAGACCCTTGGAATGAATATAGTCAGCAACTGCTTTCATACCTGAAGGGAACTTATTCGGGTCTGCAACAAGCTTTCCGTTTTCATCACGCGAGCGAAGACTCCAACAGTCATCTATTACAATGTATTCATAGCCTGCATCGCGAAGTCCGCTTTCAACCATTGCGTCTGCCGACTGCTTTACAAGTTCTTCGTTGATTTCTTCACCAAATGTGTTCCAAGTATTCCAACCCATAGGCGCAGTGAGTCCAAGATATTTATTTTCCATAGTAATATCTCCTTTATGACATATATGATAATTATATTATTTTATTAATATAAAATCAATATATTTTGTAAAATAAAAAGGCCACATTCGGCCTTTTTATTTTACTGTTTTCTAATTATTAATCAAGTTCTTTTACTCCGGTATACAATTCGTAATATCTTCCTTTTTGAGCAAGCAAATCATCATGGTCACCGCGTTCTATTATCTCGCCCTGTTCAAGAACCATAATTGCATTTGAATTACGGACTGTGGATAACCGATGTGCAATCACAAAAGTGGTACGTTCTTTCATTAGTCTATCCATACCGTGCTCAATATGACGTTCCGTACGGGTATCTACAGAACTGGTCGCCTCGTCTAGAACAAGTATAGGTGCTTTTGAAAGTGCCGCGCGAGCAATATTAAGAAGCTGGCGCTGACCTTGTGATAAATTGGCACCGTAACCTTCTATAACAGTGTCATAACCGTTACTAAGCCTCATAATAAAGCTGTGTGCACTTGCGGTTTTTGCGGCGGAAATAACCTCTTCATCATTTGCATCAAGTCTGCCGTAACGAATATTCTCCATAATCGTACCAGTAAACAAATGTGTATCCTGAAGTACCATTGCAATGTTCTTTCTGAGTTCACTACGTTTATAATCTCGTATATCCACACCGTCAATTGTGATAGAACCTTCCTGTATATCATAAAACCTGTTAAGAAGATTGGTAACTGTTGTTTTACCTGCACCTGTAGATCCTACAAATGCAATTTTTTGACCCGGCTTTGCATACAACGAGATATTTTTAAGAATAGTTTTATCAGGATTATAACCTAAAGTTACGTTTTTAAGATCAACATACCCTTTCATTTGATCGGCACTTACCGCATCCTTTACATCGGGTGTTT
>JAZUOQ010000107.1:0-2013 GCA_045604775.1 Eubacteriales bacterium | reverse complement strand
ACCGCTTGGCCTCCGACTTCATATTCACAAAGAAGAATAGGTCTGCAGTAATCTTCTTTCTTGATTGGCTTTGAGTCAGCAGCAAGTGCATTTGCAATATTGTCATAAAGAGTGATTTCAATAGGTTCTTTGTTGCAGAGTTTCTTCATAACGCTCTCAACAGGATACATTCTTGAAATAACATCACTCTTTGTAAAGTTAAAGTCACCTTCATAATGGAATTGACGAGTATTGTCAAGTTTGAGGGCTGCTTTCTTCATTTCCATAAAGTTGTTGCCGTCACCAGCCTCGTTACCAAGTGACCACATAATAATACTTACATGATTTTTATCTCGCGATACAGTACGCACCATACGCTCAAGATGTTCTTTTTTCCAATCGGGATGAGTACCCGGCCAGTTGCCTGCAGGCTCGGTATAGTTGTATGGTTGAGAAGCATATCGGCAAATAAAGCCGTGAGTTTCAATATCGCATTCAAGTATAACGTATAAACCGTATTCATCGCACAATTCTACAAATTTGGGTGGTGGTGGGTAGTGCGAAGTGCGGACACAGTTAATATTGAGCTCTTTCATAAGTTTAATATCTTTAAGCAGTTCTTCGTCGGTCTGATACCATCCACCTGTAGCGCTTGTATCGTGGTGATTTACGCCGTATAGTTTTACGGGTACACCATTTATAAGAAGTTCGTTGTCATTTGAAATTTCAATCGTTCTAAAGGCTGTTTTTTGTGTTATTTCTTCGCCATCGCGCGCGATTTTTACAGTATAAAGTAGTGGCTTTTCGGCGTTCCAAAACACAGGATTTTCAACCTTAAATTCTACCGTTTCGCCGCATTGCTCGGCAACAAAATTTCCACCAACATCATAGAGTGAAACAGTTGCAGCTTTACCTGTCGATACGGTTATCTTACTGTCAAAAGCCTTAACGTCAATATCGGTTATATGGTCAAGTGGGCGCTGTAAAATATAGCAATCACGGAAAATACCGTTCATTCTAAAGAAATCCTGATCTTCAAGATAACTGCCACAGCACCATTTAAGTACCTTTACCGTTATATCGTTACTGCCTTCTGCTACAAAATCGGTTATATTAAACTCGGCTTGTAAATGGCTACCCTGCGTAAAGCCCACATAATTACCGTTTATGTAAACAAATGCACAAGAAGATACGCCCTCAAGCACAAAGTAAACATTACCCCATAGTTTTTTAATTTCAAACTGACGGTTATAAACACCACATGGATTATCATCAGGTACATAGGGCATATCAACCGGATAAGGATATTCTTGATTTGTATAGTTTACCACGTCATATCCTTCCGTTTGCCAACAAGATGGCACTGAAATAGTGTCCCAATTGTTTATTGCTTCGGGCACGTCAAATTCACGTTCAAAATATTTAAAATTCCAAATGCCGTTAAGCAAGTTATATTCTGATATACCAGTCGGTATATAATAACTTCTTGGTGCGCAACGGTTTTCACTTGTTTTAAAAGGATTTTCATAAATTCGCATAAAGTTACCCCTTATCTCTCAAATACAATGTTCTTGCGTTTCGGTGTTTATAAACACTTAAAACCAAACCGACACCTAAATACATACAAATAAGCGATGTACCACCGGCGCTGAAAAATGGCAACGTTACACCGATTACAGGTAGTAATGCTATACACATACCAACGTTCATTATAATTTGGGCAAGCATCATACCAAAAAAGCCAACGCACATTATTTTTCCGCTCTGTTTGTTACAGTTTCGAGCAATATTGATCGCGCGGAATGCTATAAAGGCAAGCAAAATAAGTACCGCCATACAACCAACAAAACCAAGTTCTTCACCAATGCTTACAAAGATAAAGTCGTTTTGTCCTTCGGGCACTCCTGCCGATTGCGTAAGGCTACCTTTAAATAGACCTTGTCCCCAAAATCCGCCGTTTGCCAACGCCATTCTACCGCGGTATTGTTGATAGGTAGCGCCCATAATATCTGATTCAATATCAAACATATTTAC
>JAZUOQ010000106.1:0-7733 GCA_045604775.1 Eubacteriales bacterium | reverse complement strand
GTTAATTCTAACCTTACTATATCAATGAGTAATATTGCATACGAAGAAGGCAGAAAAACTTTCTGATTTCAGTTAAATTGGAAAAAATAAAAATTTTAGTTGACATATTCGTATTTGCTAATTATAATATTATTTGCTATTTTAAAAAGGTGACCTATGAAAATATGTGTTCGTGACGCTTTTTCGTCACATTCTTACACAAAAGAATATTCATATTCGTTAGAGACTGAAATTGTGGCTGATCTTTGTTCTCTGGGTGATACTGACTCAGTGGATGTAAAGGCAACAATCAGTTCTGACAGTGGTGTTGTCACCTGTGAAATGCATATAACAACACAGTTTAAAGTCGTATGTTCACGTTGCCTTGAACAGTTTGTTTATCCGTTTGATATCACGCTTACAAAACTTGTTAGAAGTGAGGATGACGGCGGCTTTGACGATGTGATTTATGTTGACGGCGGCTACTTCTTTGATTTAAGTGAAGAGGTACGCACCCAGATCTATTTTGAATTTCCCATGAAACCGCTTTGTAAAGAGGATTGTAAGGGACTTTGCCCCGTATGTGGATGCAATCATAACTTAAAAAGCTGTTCATGTGATATTAGAACGACCGACCCGCGTCTTGCCGTTCTTAAAAAATTAATTGATAAATAATATTAGGAGGATATAAAAATGGCAGTACCGAAGAGAAAGGTTTCAAAAGCAAGAAGAGATAAGAGAAGATCAAATGTTTGGAAACTCGGCACACCTGGTATGGTAGAATGCCCCAATTGCCACGAACTCACAGCTCCTCATAAGGTTTGCTCAAACTGCGGCTTCTATGACGGCAAAGAAGTACTTAAAGACGGCAAGCTCGTTAAGGAAACTGAGAAAAAGGCTGAGAGCAAGACCGAAACTAAGAAAGACGCTGAGTAATTACTTAAACAAAGAGGAGGCCCCGCCTTCTCTTTATTTTTTGAAAGGAGGTATCATATGCCGGCTGTTATTAAAAGTACTGATGATATGTCTATTGCATCAGAACTTGGTTTCAAAGATGGTGACATACTGGAAAGTATAAACGGAAACGAAATAAACGATGTAATTGATTATATGTTTTACAGTGAAAATGAGCGGCTTACGCTTCGTGCCGTAATGGACGGTGAAGCAGTGGAGATTGATATTGAGAAGGATATGTATGAGCCGCTAGGCATTAACTTTGATACCTACCTTATCGATAAACAGCGTGCTTGTAAAAATAAGTGTATGTTTTGTTTTATCGATCAGCTGCCCAAGGGGTTGCGTGATACGCTTTATTTTAAGGATGATGATGCACGACTTTCCTTTCTGATGGGTAACTACATTACTCTTACAAACCTTTCTGAAAGTGATATTGAGCGTATTTGCAAAATGCGTATCTCACCAATAAATATTTCTGTTCATACGACTGATCCGGATCTGCGCGTAAAAATGATGTCAAATCCCAATGCCCGCCATATAAATAAATTGTTGATGAGATTTAAAAACGCAGGTATTATAATGAACTGTCAAATAGTTCTTTGTAAGGATGTTAATGATGGCAAAAACTTAAAAAAAAGTCTTAACGACCTTGAAAAATTCTACCCTGCAGTAAATTCGGTAAGTATTGTTCCGGTTGGACTTACCAAATTTCGAGACGGTCTTTATCCGTTAAAGCCGTTTGAAAAAGAGGACTGTGTTAAAACCATTGATATTATTCATTCTGTAGCCAAACGCTGTAAGGAAAAATATGGGGTAAGGTTGTTCTATCCGTCGGATGAGTTTTTTATAAAAGGCGGTGTTCCTCTTCCTGACGAGGAGTATTATGACGGTTATCCGCAGATAGAAAACGGTGTCGGTATTTCCACATCGCTTATTACTGAGGTCGATTTAGCTGTAAATGATCTTGAGGTATCTGATAAAGTTTTATCTGTAGGTATTATTACAGGCGTTCTTGCGCAACCGTTAATGGAAAAAGTGTCGTCAAAAATCGCAGAAAAACGTCCTAATCTATGCTGTAAAATATATCCTGTAACAAATAACTTTTTCGGCAATCATATTACGGTGTCAGGACTTGTAACGGCGACAGATATTATTGATCAACTGAAAAACAAGGATTTGCCCGAACGTTTATTTATACCATCCTCTATGCTAAGATCACAGGGTGATATGTTTCTTGACAGCATAACATTGTGTGAACTTGAAAAAGAACTTTCGCGTCCCATAACTGTTACTTATAACGATGGCTATGACCTCGTTTCCAAAATAATTGATGAAAGGATGGACAACGCTGCTGTCTAAACCCGTAATCGCCATTGTCGGCAGACCAAATGACGGCAAAAGCTCTTTATTTAATAAAATCACAGGAAAACGTCTTTCGATAGTTGAAGATACTCCGGGTGTTACACGCGACCGTATATATGCCGAGGCTGAATGGTCCGGTAAAACTTTCACTCTTATTGATACCGGTGGTATCGAGCCTGCCGGAAAAGATATTCTTTTATCTCAAATGCGTGAACAGGCAAATGTTGCTATTGATACTGCAGATGTAATTATACTAATAACTGATGTTCGTACAGGTGTTACCGCTACCGACCGTGATATTGCTGCAATGCTTCGTAAGAGTAAAAAGCCTATTGTTTTATGTGTAAACAAGGTCGATTCCATCGGTACTCTGCCGTCTGAGTTTTATGAGTTTTATAATCTCGGAATAGGTGAGCCTATCGCAGTTTCCTCAATTCACGGTACAGGTACAGGCGATTTGCTTGATGCAGTCTTTGAACACATCAACTTTTCTGAGTTTGAAGATGAGGATGAGGATGTTATCAAGGTTGCTCTTATCGGAAAACCCAATGTTGGAAAATCTTCACTTACAAATTATGTTTTAGGTGAAAAACGTGTGATTGTTTCCGATATCCCTGGTACTACACGCGATGCAATTGATGTGAGCATTGAAAACAAGCACGGAAAATTCTGCTTTATTGATACAGCAGGTATCAGAAAAAAGAAAAAGGTAGACGAGATAATTGAACGTTACAGTGTTCTGCGTTCATTTGCCGCGATTGACCGAGCGGATGTATGTGTAATAATGCTGGATGCTGAACAGGGGGTAACCTTTCAGGACACCAAGATCGCAGGCTTTGCAAACGATAAAGGTAAGGCTCTTGTGATTGCGGTCAATAAATGGGATATCGCCGTAAAAGAAACGGGAACTATGGAAAATCTGAAAAAAGATATCTATCGCGATCTTGCATTTATGGACTTTGCACCGATAGTATTCATTTCTGCCAAGACAGGCCAGCGCGTTGACAAACTTATGAATCTTATTGTTGGGGCGTGCGAACAAAATCGGCGTCGTGTTACAACAGGTATGCTTAATGATTTCTTAAGCGATGCTACAGCGCGTGTTCAGCCTCCCTCAGATAAGGGTAAACGTCTGAAAATTTACTATATGACGCAGGCTTCCGCTTGTCCGCCTACATTTATTTTCTTTGTAAACAAGAGCGATCTTTTCCACTTTTCCTATAAACGCTATCTTGAAAATCGACTTCGTGAGGTGTTCGGTTTTGAGGGTACACCTATCAGATTTATTGTAAGAGAACGGGGTGATGATACAAAATGATGGTATATATTCTTTTTCCTGCTGTTGCACTTATCGGCTACCTTATAGGAAGTCTTAACTATTCAATAATGTTTTCCAGAGTATTTATGAATACCGATATCCGCTCCAAAGGCAGCGGTAATGCCGGTAGTACCAATATGTTGCGTAACTATGGCTGGCGAGTAGGTGTGATTACATTGGCGACTGATTTTTTAAAAACCTATGCTGCCACTATCACGGCTTGGGCATTGTTTGGTCATTTCCTGCCCGATTCAGATCTTGCACGTACAGCTGTTGCAGTAGCAGGACTTTTTTGTGCACTCGGTCATTGCTATCCTGTTTATTTTGGCTTCAAAGGCGGTAAAGGTGTTGCGGTCGGCGGTTTGACTGTGCTTATGGTTGATTTTCGTTGTTTCCTCGTTGTAGCAGGTACATTTCTTATTTGTGTTGCACTTTTCAGATATGTGTCACTCGGCTCAGTGTTGGGGGCAACCTCATTTCCGGTATCGCTTGCATTTATAGTTGATTTTTCAAAACCTCAGGATATTGTCACCTTTGTTATTGCAACATTACTTGCTTTACTTGTAATATGTTTGCATAATAAAAATATTGTTCGCCTGTTTAAAGGTACAGAAACTAAAATATCTTTTAAAAAATAATATTAAAAGCAACCTTATGTAAGGTTGCTTTTATTGACTTTTAATGCTTTGTGTGTTTTAATTAATCTGTTAGTTAGGAGGGTGTTATGTCAGTCGAACTTATAAAATCATCGGATTATGAATTGTATAAACTTATAAAAGGTGAGGAGAATTTGCAAAAAACCACACTTAATATGATAGCATCAGACAGTTTACAAGACGATGTTTCGTTGGCACTTCAAGGTAGTGCATTTTGTAATAAAACCGCAGTGGGACTGCCGGGTAATCAGCGCCTTGGCGGTGGTGAATATGCCGATAAATTGGAGATACTTGCAGCCAAACGCGCGTGTGAACTTTTCGGTGCTGATCATGCTAATATGCTGACATACTCCGGTACTGTTGCTAACTTGTGTGTTTATAACGCGCTTGTAAATATCGGTGATACCATTCTTGCTCTCGATACAGACCACGGTTCCCATGCCAGCCATGGCAGAAAAGGGCATATTTCGGGCGAAATGTATAACTTTGTTCATTTCGGACTCGATCACAAGACAGGGCTGTTTAATTATGATATTTTTGATAAGGCCGTTAAAGATAATGCTCCGCAACTTGTCGTAATCGGTGTTTCAGCCTATTCACGTCATATTGATTATAAAAGAATTGCAGATATAACTCATAAATCCGGTGCGCTTTTGCTAGTTGATATGGCTCACACAAGCGGTCTCGTAGCGGCGGGTGTTATGGATAATCCTGTGAAATATGCTGATGTGGTTTCAGGTTCTGCAACAAAAACTATGTGTGGATGCCATACAGGCTATATTCTCTGTAAAAGAGAATTGGCAGATAAGATTGATAAAGGTGTTTATCCCGGTGTTACAGCTTCTATGCATCTTCAGACGGTTGCGGCCGTTGCATATGCAATGAAAAAAGCCAAGACACCTGAATTTAAAGAACTTATGCAGAATATTGTAAATAATGCGCGTACCCTGTCCGATGCACTTATTGCTCAGGGTTTTGATGTGCTTACCGGTGGTACAGACTGCCATATGTTTACCCTTGATTTGCGCCCATTTGATATTGATGCTGTTACATATCTTGCAAAGCTTGAAAAAATCGGTATCAGTGCCAACACGAAAAGTATCCCTTACGATGATTCAAAAGTCGCACGTGGTGTTCGTATGGGTACTATTATTGCTACTCAGCAGGGAATGGGTGAAAAGGAAATGCACGTGATTGCAGATATTATGAAAAAAGCAGTTACTGCATCTGATGATAAACTGGAAAATCTGAAAACAGAATTAAAATCTATTCTTAATAGTTGATAATTTTTTATATTTATTGATAAGGAGGAAAAAATGAATATTAATTATTTTGGTTTAAGACCGGATGAGAAATGTGATTGTGGAAAATGTCATATTGCACCGGTTGATGATGTTATTGTTGAAAATGGTGCTGTCAACAAATTGCCTGAAGTATTGCATCGTTATAATGCTAAGAAAGTATTCGTTATATCTGATGTTAATACAAATAAAGCGGCAGGGGAGAAGGTTATCGATATACTTGAAAAGTCAGGCTTTGGTTTTTCACAGTATATTTTCCCCGAACACGAACTTATGCCTAATGAACACGCGGTAGGTGCTGCGATGCTTCATTACGACACATCTTGTGATACTGTTGTGGCAGTCGGCTCCGGTGTTATAAACGACATCAGTAAGATAGTCAGTAATATTGCAGATAAACCTTACATAATTGTTGCTACCGCACCGTCAATGGACGGCTATGCTTCGCCTACCTCTTCAATGGCGCGTGCGGGTCTTAAAGTATCGGTAAACAGTAAATGTGCAAATGTAATTATTGGTGATATTGATATCATAAAAGAAGCTCCTATGCGTATGCTTAGGGCAGGCCTTGGTGATATGCTTGCAAAGTATGTCAGCATATGCGAGTGGAATATTGCAAATATTATTTCCGGAGAATATTACTGTGAAAAGGTTGCGGAGCTTATCCGTTACGCGCTTAAACGTTGTGTTGATAATGCGGACGGTCTGTTGAAACGCGATGAGGAGGCTGTCAAGGCTGTTTTTGAGGGTCTTGTAATCGGCGGTATTGCAATGGCATATGCAGGTGTTTCACGCCCTGCATCAGGTGTTGAACACTATTTTGCTCATATTTGGGATATGCGTGCCCTTGAATATGGATACAGGGAAGAATTGCACGGTATTGAGTGTGCGATTGGTACCCTTTATGCAAGTAAACTTTATGAGCGAATAAAAACAATTACTCCAAATAAACAAAAAGCACTTGATTATGTAAAATCATTCAGTTTTGAAAAATGGTCACAAGAACTTACTGAGTTTTGTGGTAAGAGTGCTCAGACAATGCTGATGCAAGAGGAAAAAGAACAAAAATATAATGTTCAAAGCCACACTAAACGAATTGATAGAATAATCGAAAACTGGGATAGAATAATAACTACTATTGAAAAAGAAATGCCGTCAAGCGAATACATTGAAAACTTACTTGATAAGATAGGTGCTCCTAAAACAGTTTCCGATATCGGATTTAATCCTGAAATAGTTCCTATGACTTTTAAGTCGACTAAAGATATACGTGATAAATACGTTCTTTCAAGACTCGCTTGGGATCTCGGCGTGCTTGATGAACTTGCAGCTACATTATAATTTAATTACCGCTTGAAATTTTTGTTTCAAGCGGTAATTTTTTAAATCGATAAAAAATCGGTTGAAATTGTACCATAAATATATTATAATGTATTTATAATTGTATCAAACTGGAGGCGAATTTGTGAAATTTTCAGAGCTTGTTAAAAGCAAACTGTTTTATATAAAACTGCTTACTGCAATAATGTTGATTATGTCTTTCATACCATTTTGTAATCCGATAACTACATATAACAATACGGCAAAAGGCTCGTTGTTTATGATATTTAAGGATATGGGTAATGTTATCCAGTATTTCTCAACTGAGATACCCAAGTTTTCGGCATTTTCAAATACATTGTTTATTCTTTGTATACTTATTTTGGCATGTCTTATCGGTATGTTTTTCTGTCTTTTGCTAACGTTTTCACGTGACGCAGCATACCGTGCCCATGGCAGAAATGGGATATTGTATTGTTCGCTTATTTTAACAGTGGTTTTTGTAATACTCTGTATACTTTATTTTAATATAAATATTACAATGTATAAATATGGCAGTGTCGCGGTTTACAGGAAGTTACTTATCATTTTCCGTATGCCGATATTTTTGCTTATTTATACGCTGATAAGCGCTGCTGTGGTTGTTTTGTCACTTCTTGTGCGCGGTTTCAGTTTTTCAGAGGTTCGCTATAAAATAGTTTCTTACTTCATTAATCGCTTTAAAGGCGGTGTGTATGTTCCGCATACCAAGGTGACGCGTAAAATGGCAGTTGAAAAACTCCCGACGTCAAAAATTATGGTATATCCTCTTTCACAGCATAACGGTGCTGCTTGCACGCC
>JAZUOQ010000105.1:0-3870 GCA_045604775.1 Eubacteriales bacterium | reverse complement strand
GCGGTAAGCAGTACAAGGTGCAAGACGGAGACGTTATTTTTATTGAAAAACTCAATGTTGAAGACGACACAAAGTATGTTTTTGACAAAGTTGTTGCCGTAGGCGCTGATGATGGTATCAAAGTAGGTGCTCCCTACGTTGATGGTGCTACTGTTGAAGCTAACATCGTAAAGAACGGTAAAGCTAAAAAAATTATCGTTTACAAGATGAAACCCAAAAAGAATTATAGAAGAAAGCAGGGTCATAGACAACCTTATACAAAGGTTCAGATCACTGCAATCAACGCGTAATGACGAAATTAAAAATTTATATTGATAACGATCATTATGTTGGCTTTTCCTGCAAGGGTCATTCTGACTATTCAGAATATGGAACTGACATAGTTTGTGCATCAATATCTACTGCTGTGCAAATGTGTATATCTTATCTTATGAATTATCATAATGATAATGTTTCAATCGTTGTCGATAATGAAAACTCCTTAATGGAGTTACATTGCAAAATTTGGTTTATTGAAGCAGACAGACAATTGAGAATTTTACATAATTTTGCAATTAGTCTATATGAACAATATCCGGATTATTTTACTTTTGAAATTTTGGAGGTGTGAACAATGTTTAAATTTGATATTCAGTTCTTCGCTCATAAAAAAGGTATGGGTTCTACAAAGAATGGTAGAGACTCTGAATCAAAAAGACTTGGTGTTAAAAGAGCTGATGGACAATTTGTTCTCGCTGGTAATATCCTTGTAACTCAGAGAGGTACAAAGATTCATCCCGGTAACAATGTAGGCAGAGGTTCTAACGATTCACTCTTTGCTCTTATTGATGGTAAAGTTAAGTTTGAGCGTATGGGTAAAGATAGAAAAAAAGTTTCGGTCTACGCAGTAGAACAGTAATAATCAGCCTCGGAATTTTCCGAGGCTTTTTTATAGGAGAATTTTATGTTTATTGATATAGCTAAAATCTATATTAAAGCCGGTGATGGCGGTGATGGTGCTGTTGCCTTCCACCGCGAAAAGTATGTAGCTGCCGGTGGTCCGGATGGCGGAGATGGCGGTAAAGGTGGTAGTATTGTATTTATTTCAGATCGCAATATGAACACACTTATGGATTTCAGGTATAAGCGTAAGTATGTTGCACAGAAAGGCGAGAATGGTGGAAAAAATAACTGTTCAGGAGCAAATGCATCTGATCTTATTATTAAAGTCCCTGTAGGCACATTGATAAAGGATGCATCAACAGGTCTGATAATGAAAGATATGTCAGATGGTGAGCCATTTGTTGCTGCAAAAGGCGGCAATGGTGGGTGGGGCAATCAACATTTTGCCACTCCTACTCGTCAAATACCTCGTTTTGCAAAACCAGGCGAACCTGGCGAAGAACGTGAAATACAACTTGAACTCAAACTTATCGCTGATGTTGGGCTTATAGGTTTTCCAAATGTGGGTAAATCCACTTTTCTTTCAGTTGTATCCTCAGCGAAACCTAAAATTGCAAATTATCACTTTACAACACTGGTTCCAAATCTTGGTGTCGTTAAAGCATATGAAGATAAAGCTTTTGTAATTGCAGATATCCCCGGTCTCGTTGAAGGTGCAGCTGAAGGTGTAGGTCTTGGCACTGCATTTTTAAGGCATGTTGATAGATGTAGATTGCTTGTTCATATAGTTGACATATCAGGTAGCGAAGGTAGGGAACCGATAGCTGATTTTATTGCTATTAATAAAGAACTTAAAAACCACTCAGAACGTTTATCATCGTTACCACAAATTGTAGTGGGAAATAAAAGTGATATAGTATACGATGAGGATTCTGTAAATAACTTTAAAAACTATATTGAAAATCTTGGCTACAAATATTTTTCTATTTCAGCAGCGTCTAAAACAGGTCTTAAAGAAGTAATAGCTGAAATTGTAAAACAACTTGATAAACTTCCGGAAACACTTGTTTATGAAACTGAATTTGTATCCACCCCAATTATTGTAGATAAAAGTATCAAAGAATTCAGTGTTGAAGTGCATAACGGTATTTACTATGTTGAAGGCGAATGGCTGGCTAAGATTATGTCCAGCATAAACTATAACGATTACGAATCACTTAACTACTTCCAGCGTGTACTTAGAACAAATGGAATTATTGATAAACTTGAGGAAATGGGTATCCAAGAAGGTGATACCGTGAGCATTTACGATTTTGAATTTGATTTTATAAAATAATGAAACTAAAGTTCGGTGACATAATTCTATTTGTGATTATTATTTCAATCGCCATGCTGTTTGCTGTCTCTTTTGGTGACAAAGGAAATGTTGTTGTTATTGAACAAAATGGACAGGTTTTAGAAAAAATAAGCCTTTATGAAAATAATGAACTTACAATAGGTAATGTAATAATTGTGATTCAAGATGGAAGTGTTAGAATAAAAGATTCTGATTGTGCAGATAAAACTTGCATAAACACAGGAAATATAGATAATTCTGGTGAAATAATATGTTGCCTGCCAAACAGGTTACTTGTGCGTATTGAAACTGACAGTAAAGAAGTGGATGTGATCACTGGATGATAAGAAAACTAACAAAATGTGCAATTTTTGCCGCACTCGCTATTGTTGTTTCAACACTTGAAATGTTTATACCGATTCAATCAATAATACCAGTGCCGGGTATAAAACTAGGATTATCAAATTGTATAGTTTTATTTATTATGTATACTGTCGATTTTAAATCTGCTATTACAGTTTCAATATGTAAATGTATCGTTGTATCTATACTCTTTTCAGGACCGGTATCGTTGGTTTATTCGTTATCTGGAGCTTTGACATCAGCTATTATTATGAAACAATTAATCAAGTTTAATAAATTTTTTTCTATCTTTGGTGTCTCTGTTGCCGGTTCTGCGGCTCACTGTTTTGCGCAAACTGCCGTAGCTGCTTTAATTCTAGGAAGTGTATATGTTTTAAAATATTTAACACTGCTATTGCCTGTATCAATTGCTACAGGCATTATTGTTGGACTCATAGCGGAAATTATGATAAAAAGGATTAAGAGATAAAGATAATTATGAGTATATTTGCTGATTATTATGATAGGTTGGTAGGTGCTGATTATAACAGGATTTCAAATTACATTAGATATGTTATCAATAAATTTAAACCGGATTCAACGCTTGTATGCGATTTAGGATGTGGAACAGCAAGTATTGCTATAAAGCTCGCAAATGCAGGTTTGGATATGATAGCAATTGATTGTGATGATTCGATGCTTATGTGTGCAAAAGAAAAGTGCTTTAAAAGCAAAACTGATTCACTTTTGCTGCTTAATCAAGATCTAACAGAATTTGAACTCTACGGTACGGTTGATGTCATATATTCAACTCTTGATACCTTGAATTATGTAACTGATATCATTAAACTTAGAAAACTATTTTCACTTGTACGTAATTACTTGAATTTTGACGGCTTATTTATATTTGACATTAACACAAAATATAAATTTGAAAAAATACTTAACGGTTACTGCTGTGCCTATGATGATGAAAATTTATTTTGTTATTGGGAATCAGAATATGATGAACAAAGCAGTGAGTGTCTACATAATTTAACTTTTTTTGAAATGAATGACGACGGTAAATATATTCGTAATGATGAGCAACAAATTCAAAAGTATCATTCTGAAAAGTTAATTAAAGAGTTATCAACAGAATATGAATTCGAAATTCTTCAAATAACAGATGATTACACAAATAACAAACCTTCTGATACGACTCAACGACTGACTTTCGTTTTAAAGACATTAAAAAATAAATAGTTTTTTTAAAAAACTATTGACTTTAATACTGTTTTGTAGTAATATACTATCGTTGCAAAAAACAG
>JAZUOQ010000104.1:0-3695 GCA_045604775.1 Eubacteriales bacterium | reverse complement strand
ATTCACTATTACTTATTACTTCCAAAAATCCTCTATCAAAAATCGCAGAGAATAGTGAAGAGTGAAAAGTGAAGAGTGAAAAAGTAAAAATCCCCATTCTTACGAATGAGGATTTTTGGTCGGAGTGACA
Organism: Eubacteriales bacterium; assembly: GCA_045604775.1. Taxonomy (GTDB): domain Bacteria; phylum Bacillota; class Clostridia; order Oscillospirales; family QAKW01; genus RGIG9041. The sequence goes on along the minus strand of JAZUOQ010000104.1, from coordinate 3,565 downwards.
AGACTTGAACTTGCGGCCCCTAGACCCCCAGTCTAGTGCGCTACCAACTGCGCCACACCCCGATGCTTTATATATTATAGCAGATTAATTTAATAAGTCAAGGACCTTTTAAAAATCTGGTATTGGTGAAGACGAGTGGACTTGAACCACCGCCCCCCTGCATGTCAAGCAGGTACTCTAACCAACTGAGCTACGCCTTCATTATTCAAGCTGAATTAACAGCTGTAATTTTAATGGCTGGGATGGCTGGATTCGGACCAGCGAATGACGGAGTCAAAGTCCGTTGCCTTACCGCTTGGCTACACCCCAAAATGTCAAATAAGAAAACAGTATTAAACTGTTTTATCGGTAAAGTGGGGTGGATGATGGGACTCAAACCCACGACCTCCAGAGCCACAATCTGGCGCTCTAATCAACTGAACTACATCCACCATATACATTGATTGGCGCGCCTGAAGGCACTCGAACCCCTGACCCACTGCTTAGAAGGCAGTTGCTCTATCCAGCTGAGCTACAGGCGCATAAATGGAGCGGGTGATGGGAATCGAACCCACGTTATCAGCTTGGAAGGCTGGAGTTCTACCATTGAACCACACCCGCATCTTTCAACGCCTAAATATGTTACCATATGAATAAGTCAATGTCAAGAGTTTTATAAAAAAAGAATGGAATATTTTATAAAAAATAATCGATTAATTATTAATTAATACTTCATATCTTGAATTTTTACTAATAATATACTATAATTAACAAAAATATATTAAAGGAAGTGCATTTATGTCAAAAATTGATATTATATCAGGCTTTCTAGGTGCAGGAAAAACCACGCTTATTAAAAAGCTTGTAACTGAATGTTTTAAAAATGAAAAACTTGTTATTATTGAAAATGAATTTGGTGAGATAGGTATTGATGGAGGATTTTTAAAAGAAGCGGGTATAAATGTTACAGAAATGAACAGCGGTTGTATATGCTGTTCCCTCGTAGGTGATTTCGGAGAAGCTTTGAAAAAAGTCATTGACGAATATTCACCTGACAGAATTATAATTGAACCATCAGGTGTAGGTAAACTGTCAGATGTTATTAAAGCAATTAAAGACTTGAACTCTAACTTACTTGTTTTAAACAGTAAAACTGCAGTTGTTGATGCAAAAAAATGCAAAATATATCATAAGAACTTTGGTGAGTTTTTCAACAATCAAATAGAAAATGCAGGCACTGTTATTTTAAGTCACACAGCTGGACTCAGTGATGATAAGATTGGACTTGCTACCGATATTATAAAAGAACTTAACAGTGAAGCCTTGATTATTACAACCGAATGGAACAGCATATCTGGCGAGAAAATACTAGATGCAATTGAAAACAGTACTGCTTCAATAAACAGTATTATAAGCAATTCAGTTGAAATACACGATAAAAAATGCACATGCGGATGTCACGAGCATCATCACGAACACGAGCATCACGATGAACATTGCGACTGCGGATGTCACGAACATCATCACCATCATCACGCTGATGAGGTTTTCGTTAGTATTGGTATCCAAACAGCAAAAAAATACACACAATCCGAAATGCTTGATATTCTTAATAAGTTAGAAAAAGCATCGAAATACGGTAATATTCTACGCGCAAAAGGTATTGTTGATTCAACCGAAGGTCAATGGATACACTTTGACTATATCCCCGGTGAACCAGAAGTACGTTATGGTGACGCTGATGTAACAGGTAAAATATGCGTTATCGGTTCTCAAATCAACAAAGAAGCAATTGAGAAATTATTTAGTTAAGAGGTAACATAATGGAGATACCTGTTTATTTATTCACGGGATTTTTAGACTCAGGAAAAACAAAGTTTATTCAAGAAACGCTTGAGGATCCAAGATTTTACGAAAATGAGAGAACACTGGTTATACTTTGTGAAGAAGGCGAAGAAGAATACGAGCCAAGTAAATTCCCGTCAAATACAGTCTTCTTTCACACTATTGATGATATAAATGATTTAACCGAAAATAATTTAGAATCGCTTAAGAAAAAATACAGAATCAATCGTGTAATAATTGAATACAACGGAATGTGGCTACTTGATAATCTGTATCAAGCGTTACCAAAAAATTGGCTATTATATGAACAAATAGTATTTGCTGATGCTTCTACATTTATCACGTACAACAACAATATGCGTAATCTTGTGGGAGATAAGATCAAAGACTGTGATATGATCGTATTCAACCGAGTTAAGCTTGATGAAGATATTATGCCATATCACAAAATAGTTCGTTCACTAAGCAGACGTGCAAACATAACATATGAGTATGTTAATGGTGAAATACAATGCGATGACATAGAAGATCCGCTGCCATTTGATTTAAACGCGGATATAATTGAAATTGACGATAATGATTATGCATTATGGTACAGAGATTTAATAGAAGATACAGATAAATACAACGGTAAAATGGTTAAATTCAAAGGTATTGTTGTTGTGAATCCCCAGTTAGATAATGGATCAATTATTATTGGCAGACATATTATGACATGTTGTGCAGACGACATTACTTTTGGTGGTTTAGTCGCAAAGATCGATATAAATCACGAATTTGAAACAAAGGATTGGGCACACATCACTGCAAAAATTTCTGTTGAGCATAATAAAGTATATGAAACAAAAGGTCCCGTATTATACTCTGATAATATTGAACACACCATTCCACCCAAGCAGGAACTTGCAACATTTATGTAATAAAGAAGGCTGTCTCATTAATTAAAATGAAACAGCCTTCTTTATTATTGTTGTAAACTCTGAAGTTTTTGTTTTTTCACAATATCTCTAGCACTTGTTTTTCCTTCAAGTTGTATTTCGCCGGCTTTAAGAAGTGACATTTTTGTAAACATAGGTCCGATAAGTTCATAAATAAGAACAGAAAATAATGTAATATTCGCAACTATCGCACCTTCCGGTCCAAGTTGTTCAGCCTTAATAGCCATACCTAATGCAACACCAGCCTGCGGAAACAATGTAATGCCAAGGTATTTTATAATATTTTTATTGCACCCAACTCCCCTTGCACTGACAGATGCACCTATATATTTTCCGGCACAACGAGACAATATATATATAATACCTATTGACACAATTGCAATATCAGTAAACACAGAAAGTTCAAGTTCAGCACCACTGATAACAAAAAACAAAATCAAAAGAGGGGCTGTCCACTTATCGCTTCTCTCCATAAGTTCCTCTGAAAAGTCACACATATTGCAGAAAACGGTACCAAGCATCATACATACAAGAAGTGAAGAAAATGCGATATGTATTCCGAAAATTTCAAATTTAAGCATCGACAGAGCAACAGTTAAAAAAACAAATGAAACAGTCATTGCCAAACGTTTAGAATTAGAATGGAAAAAGCGCTCAAAGTAGGTAAAAAGAAGTCCCATTGCACAACCTAAAAGAAGCGAAAGAACAACCTCCAAAACAGGCTCTACCATTATTGATACAACATCAACTCGGCCGGAAATCAGTGCTTTTGAAACACCGAAGGATACCGCAAATAACACAAG
>JAZUOQ010000103.1:0-4760 GCA_045604775.1 Eubacteriales bacterium | reverse complement strand
CTGAAGCCTAATAAAGCAAACACTATTCCCAGTAAAGCTATAACAATAGGGAACCAAAACTGACCTGCTCTGCTTTTTCTATTTGAATTAATAAGATTTTGTACTAATACAGCAATTGCAACGATGACAACACTTATCAATATTTTAAGAAATATCATCATCGTACAGTTCCTCCCTTAATATCTGTAATTTTTCAACAAAACTGAATGGAGAAATTATTTCTTCTCCTGATTTATTCAGCGGAACAAAATATGAATTTCCTGCTTCAAAAGTATACATGTAGTTTTGCGTAGGATTCACGCTTGTATCTATCACTATATTTTCGGTGATTGCAGGTTTCTGAAAATCCACGTTTAAATGATACGATCTCCCCCAAGAGTTTAATTTGGAGAGCATAACATTTATCGCCTTCAAGTGCTTATATTTAAAGCGCTGATTGCTTTCCGCCTGAAACTTTTTCTTGTTTGCCAAATTCAAATATGAATGTCCGCGCATATGAGATGCAATACCGCTAAGATATCTGGAATATGTATTAGCATTGTCTGTTATTTTATTAAAAGCTGCTTTTATATACGAATTATATATACGTAAAAGACCGTTCAGCTCAATTTTTTGTCCTATTATTGTAAACAAAGCAACAATAACAAGAACAACAATCTCGATTAACATAACAAACACAATATTCCTAATCGAACCTACATTATATGAAAAATATTGAACAAAAGCCGGAATATGAAAAAGAATTACCAATAAAACAGAAATTAGAATAGCAATGATTGCACTTTTTTTCTCTATTCTGCCTAATAAATAGCGTTGTATTTTTTTAGCTGCCTGCTCAGTCCGGGTATCTTCCAGTTCATTCCTATTGGGTAATTTCCCTTGAACACTAACAATATCTCTATAGATTTTTTGAGTTTCCTCTGTTAAGTCTTCAATTTGATATTTGTCAAGATTTGAAATTTCATCTTCTTCAAAAGAACACATTACCTTCATATGCTCTGCAGTATGATCCAATGAACGTTCCGCCATTTTAACCGCTTTTGACAGTTTAAGTTTAGCACGGTTCGTTTGTTCAGACCATTTAACTATATCTGAATTTGCCCCATTACTGAAAAGTCCAAAATCTTTCGATTTTATTGTACACTTTGAGTCATCCGGCAATTCCACAGAAACCGGAATCTCAACGCAATAATCAGGCAAGCCTTTCTGTACCGTCAACTGCGATTCAATGCTTTTTCGGATATCTTTTTCTATAACTGCTTTAGCTGAATACAGTCGGTTAATAACAAGCTGAAAAGAATCTTGCATTTTAAATTTATCAAAATCAAGCTTCATATTGTAAAGTCTGTAACCTTGAACCGTACCTGATTCTATTTCATTTGTAGAAACCAATAAAACAGATGTCCAAAAAGCCAATTCATCAGCAGTACGTTGTATCGGACCTTGTTTATAAAAATCATAAACAAAAAATCGACAACTACTGGGGTAACGATTTCTTTTCCAAAACTCAGAACTGTTTGATTCTTTGTGTGGTGTCCACACTTTATCAACACTTGTTTGCTCTTCAAACCCATTACGCACAGTAATCAGTATTATTGACGATGGCGGCTTGCCATCAAATTCATATTTTTTGCACAGTTTTTGATAAGCATCTTGTTGCAAAGAATCCAACACCGGCTTATAAACAGTTCTTGGTGCTTTGTTTTTTTCAACGATTTGTTCACATTCAAATTTCATCTCCGGAGGAGGAACACCACCGAGCATCTGTGTTAACCTAATCAAAGGAATTTCACTTTCCTCGATGGTTTCCTTCTTCAAAGAATTTTTTTTGAAATCATAAGGATTTTGAGCATCAAACTCAAATTCACTCATGCTTCTGTCATCTTCAAATCTGACTATAACTGCACGCCATTCTTCCTTATCATTAGTCATCTCACTAAGCTCCGGAACGGCCGTATCTATTGTGGTACCGGATTCTATCCATTTACAAACGCCAATTCTGCTATTATTCATCGACTCTATAAATAGCGGCTGATGTTTTAAAAACTCATCCGTAGTTCTTTTGTTCATAATAATTACAGAATACGTAGTAATCACCACCTAATGATTTATTTGCTTCTGAGTTCGTCGACCATATCTTTTACATTTCGCGCTTCATCTTCCAGATCGAGAGCTTCAAACGCCTTTGCAACTATTGAACTTGTTGCACTAAACAATGAACCCTTATATATATTGGGATTGCATTTGCTTTCATAAGAGATATCATCAAGATACTTTTTATACTGTTCACTTAAAATATCCCCTGTGATTTTAGCAAACTCTTTTTCATTGCAGAACATCATCAAATATTTCTTTATTTCCTCAATTTCTGCTTTAAGAATCTGAATAACATTTTCCTCATAATATAATTCCGGAGTAGAAGATTTTTTCATCATCAAAGGAATAGAGAAAATACTTGTTGCCGGTTTAACCTTTTCACCATCACAAAGTCCGGGTTCGGAAATTGAAAACCTGTTAATACTTCTTAAAAGCAAACCATTTTCAAGAGGTCTGTTTTTGTTAAGATCGTCTGTCGCTTTAACTCTGACTCTGTCAAGAATTTTATGTATCAATTCAGGATAAATTGCGATAGCATCTAACACCTCATATAACTTATCACACTTTGTTCCGTTAGATACAACAAGAGAACTGCTTTCCATTTCCAATTCTTCTTTGTCAAGTTTATAAAGATAATGATCTGTAGTTTCCTCATACAAATCGATATATCTGCACAGAATACTCCAGAAGAAAGCTGCATTAATTTCTTGTTCTTGCTTTATTTGAGTTTCTTCATCTAAATCCGGCATTTTTGTAATAATATGCCACCAACGGTCAATATGAGGGCTGATCTCCTTGCTCAAATGAGTTTCAGGATGAATACCATCAATCAATTCATAATATGCTTTGAAATATTCGCCACTGCTCCTGTTATAAGTAAGTGCCCTTTCAGGAGGCGCGAATTTACTCAAATCATTTGCTCTTAATCCATAAAAAGACTGATAGAACATAATTTCATTTTTAGGTATATCGTTGTCAGGAGAACCTCCAAAATTCATAAGTTCATGTCGAATCAAATCCGCTCTGACAGGATCATCCTTTTCAGCCTCTTCAAACATTTCCTTATTAAAAGTACAAGCATTCATGGGATCTCGAGATTCACCTAAAGGACTTTCAATAAACGGACAGGAAAGAGCTCTAGTATTTGAAATCACCTTTATTACATATTGCTCGATCAACTGATTGGCATCACCGCTGTCATTATATTCGGGATGAACAAAAGTAGCCTCCAGCTCAAGTGCATCCAAAACATCTATATCAATATCGTCGCCATACTTCTGCATTACATATGTTGAATAATATCCCAGAATTCCTTCATCAAACAAATCACTGAAAAATCTGTTATTTGAAGGCTTTTCTGGCATCAGCGCATACTTCATAACACTGTAATAGATATCTCTTGCTAATTTTGAATCGATAGCTATCGCGCTGCCTGTATATTGCTTTTTCTTGTATATTCCCTCAAGACAACACTCATCAGCACAAACATATCTCATTGTAGATCCTGATTTATTAACATATTTTTTTCTTATGTCACTAATACTCTTGTCAATTGAATCTACTTTGTTTTCAAATGTTCCGTAGAACAATTCAAATGCTTTAAGTAATTCTTTTATGTAATTACAGCCTTCGCGAAGCACTTCTGAAAGCATAAATTGAGCCTTATAAGAATCAATATTATTCACATGTGCATAAAGCTTATTTTTCACTTCCTCTTGGTCACTAGTGGGACGCTTGGTAAGTTTTGAAATGAGAGGAGTTTTTCTTTCTGCAGCTTGAAGTGCAGTCTCCTCAGCTTCTGTAGTAGTGTCATCAAATGCTTCTTTTTCAAATCTTTCAAATCCACCTAACAAGTTGTTAAGTTTACTAACAGAAGTTTGCAATTCCTTCTGCATTAACACATAGGCTTCATTAAGAAAATATCTGACTGCATTGGGATGCAAAAAGTTTCCGTCATTTGCAGTAAGGTAATATTCCAGTTCAAATGCTTCAGGCTTTGTATTTTTAAATTCTCTTGAAGCCTTAAACAATGAATATGCAGAAATCCTTGCAGTTTCCTCAACGTACTTCATCACCTGAAGTTTATAAGTTTCAATCGCTGTGTAAAGATTAACATAGTCTTCCCAGTTATTCGATTCCGACACTTCGCCAAAAGTACTGTTGATCTTTTTCAATTGACTGTCAAGATCACTTTGACCAGCTTTTGCATCTGATGTAACTTTACTCTTTAATGCTGCAACATATTCAACCCAACGGTCAGACTGCTTCGTTACACCATCGCCTTTAAACGTTGTACACGCATTAATAATTGCTCTTGAGAACGGATCCTTATTATTTGCCTTTTCCTTAACTGTTTTAATGTAATGTGCATTAGGATCCGGATTCGGTGTGGCTACACCATCTTCTTCCCTTTTTTTGTTTTCTTCACATAAAGCATAAAATTCCTTGTCATATACAAGCCATTGTTTTGAAATGCTTTCTTTTGCCCACTGCAATGCAATGTATTTTTTAACATCCTCAAATGGATAAAGCAAAATAGATGCGCCTGCACCTGCATATCTGTTTCTTCCACGTTCCTTGGCAAGTCTTCTGATTGTATTATCCTCGGACGAATTGCTTCTCTTGTTCATAGGACCGATTGACTGTGCATAGATACAGTTTGC
>JAZUOQ010000102.1:0-7081 GCA_045604775.1 Eubacteriales bacterium | reverse complement strand
CCAAGTTTAAAACAGGCATAGAAATTCATCCGGGTGCTACTATCGGTAAAGGCTTTTTTATTGATCACGGCTCAGGCGTCGTTGTTGGCGAAACTACAGAAATCGGCGACAATTGTATTCTGTATCAGGGCGTTACGCTTGGCGGTACAGGCAAAGACACAGGAAAACGTCATCCCACGCTTGCCAATAACGTAATGGTTGGGGCAGGTGCTAAAGTGCTTGGACCTGTTAAAATCGGAAATAATGTTAAAATAGCGGCGGGTGCTGTCGTTTTGACTGATATACCTGACGATTGTACTGCTGTAGGTGTACCTGCGCGTGTAGTTCGCAGAAGCGGCAAGCCTATCAGCGAGCTTGATCAGGTACACATTCCCGATCCTGTTTCGCAGGAACTGTGCAAGCTTGAGTCAAGAATACGCAAGCTTGAAAAGAAGTTGGAGGAAAATAAAAATGAAACTGTATAATACACTCACACGTTCAAAAGAGGAGTTTAAGGAAATAAAAGAGGGTGTTGTCACCATTTATGCATGCGGACCTACTGTATATGACTATTTCCATATCGGTAATGCACGTCCGTTTATTACATTTGATGTACTTCGCCGTTATTTTGAGTTTTGCGGTAAAAAGGTACGCTTTGTTCAGAATTTTACCGATATTGATGATAAAATGATAAAACGTGCAAATGCAGAGGGTATTACTGTAAAAGAACTGGGTGATCGGTTTATTGAGGAATATTATAAGGATGCGGGAGAACTTGGCGTTGGTAAGGCCACTGTTCATCCTCGTGCTACCGAATGTGTAAAGGATATTATAAAACTTGTTGAAACACTTGTTGACAAGGGTATGGCATACGAGAAAAACGGTGATGTATTCTATAGAACCACAAAGTTTGAAGATTACGGCAAACTTTCACATTATCCGCTTGAGCAGCTTGAAAGCGGTGCTCGTATCGAGGTGAACGATAATAAGGAGAATCCCCTTGATTTTGTTGTTTGGAAAGCGGCAAAACCGGGTGAGCCATCGTGGGAATCGCCATGGGGTGAGGGAAGACCCGGTTGGCATATCGAATGTTCGGCTATGGCTAATAAATATCTGGGCAAAACGATAGATATTCATTGCGGCGGTGTGGATCTTATTTTTCCGCACCACGAAAATGAGATTGCACAGTCTGAGGCGGCGAACGGTGCACCTTTTGCACATTTTTGGCTGCATAACGGTCATATAAATGTTGATAACAAAAAAATGAGCAAATCATTAGGTAACTTCTTTACTGTACGCACTGCAGCAGAGACTTATGGTTATGAAACGATTCGTTTCTTTATGCTGTCCAGCCATTACAGAAGCCCTATAAATTATAGCGCCGATGTTCTTGAATCAGCTAAAAGCGGTCTTGAGCGTTTGTATACTGCAAAGAATAATATGGAGTTCGCGGTAAAAAACGCAAAAATACAAAAGCTTGCTGACGGTGAAACGGAAATTCTTAATTCATATGATGAGTTTGAAACAAAATTTCGTGAAAAAATGGACGATGACCTCAATACCGCTGATGCATTATCTGTTATATTTGATATGGCACGTAAAATGAACTCTGAGCCTGATACGCGTTCTGCTGAGTTCTATACACTTCTTTTAAAGAAGTTTGAAAAACTTACTGATGTTTTGAATATCTTAAAAAATGAAATGAAAGCTGATATTCCTGAAGAAGTACAGACACTTGTTGATGAGCGTACCAAAGCTCGTGCTGAGCGTGATTTTGCAAAGGCTGATGAAATTCGTGCAAAACTTTCTGAAATGGGCGTTATTCTTGAAGATACAAAAGACGGTGTTAAGATACTAATTAAAAAATAATACAACTTTAATAACAAAAAAAGCGTTAAGGAACTAATTATTCCTTAACGCTTTTTAATTTAAGATTTATACTGAAGTCTTAAATTAAAGAGACTGTTCGCCTTTTTCAATAAGCTTCTTTACCATATAGCCACCAACAGAACCTGCCTGCTTAGAGGTAAGGTTACCGTTATAGCCTTCTTTAAGGTCAACACCTATCTCACGTGCTACCTCGAACTTCATTTTATCAAGTGCGTTTTTAGCATTCTTTTTTGTTTCACTGGTCATTTTAAATTCACCTCCTAATCGTTTCATTAGTAGTATCGGCGGTAAATTTTATTTAATACAAAGAAAAATTTAGTGCTAATTGAAAATTTCACCTTTTGTTTCAAATAGACTTAATACTTTTTGTTTTATTATAGGATAACTCTCCAACCGTAGATTATCGGCTAAAAGTTCTTTTGCACAGTTTGATGCTTGCTTAAGTGTTTCCATATCGTTTTGCATATCTGCTATGCGAAGCCCTGCAAGTCCGTGCTGATCGCGTCCGAAAAAATTACCGGGACCGCGAAGTTGTAAATCCTTTTGAGCTATCTTGAAACCGTCTGTATTATGAATAAAGAAATCAAGACGTTCGTGTGTAGCTTCACTTCCTGTATCACTCACCAGAACACAGTATGATTGCATTTTACCGCGTCCGACGCGTCCGCGAAGCTGATGGAGCTGGCTTAATCCAAACCGTTCAGCATTCTCTATTATCATAAGTGTGGCTTCCGGTACATTGATGCCAACCTCGATAACAGTAGTTGATACCAGTATATCAATATCACCGTTTGCAAATGCGCGCATAACCTCATCTTTTTTATCGGGCTTTAGTTTGCCGTGGACAAGTCCCACACGTTCACTTCCAAATGTTTTACATAGTTGTTTGTGCCGTAAAACCGCACTTTTGTTATCACTATCCTCGTCATCCTCGATAAGCGGGCAGACAACATACGCGCGTCCACCGGCATCTATCTGATTTTGTATAAAAGACTCAAGTCTTTCTTCAAATGATGAGTCTACAAGATATGTTTTTACCTTTTGTCTGCCGCTTGGCATAACATCTATTACCGACAGATCAAGATCGCCCCACATCATAAGCGCAAGAGTGCGCGGAATGGGTGTAGCACTCATTACAAGGATATGTACACCGTCTCCTTTGCCGGCGAGTGCTGAACGTTGCATAACACCAAAACGATGTTGCTCGTCTGTTATCATAAGACCGAGATTTTTAAACTTAACATCGTCTTGTAACACCGCGTGTGTTCCTATTATAAGGTCAATTTCACCCGATTCCAACTGTGCTTTTACAGTTCGCTTTTCGGAAGATTTAAGGGCGGCTGTGAGCAGTCCTACCCGTACACCTAATGGTGTAAGCATATCATTAAAGTACTCAAAATGCTGGTTTGCAAGAACACCTGTGGGTACCATAATTGCAGCTTGTGCGCCGCTTTTTATAATGGTGTATGCACATTGACCTGCAACAAGTGTTTTACCGGAACCTACATCACCCTGTAAAAGACGGTTCATAGCGTAACCGCTTTTAAGATCGGTATATATCTCTTTCATAGCACGTTTTTGTGCATCTGTAGGTTCAAAACTGTGTGCTTTTAAAAACTCATCAGGAAATTCTGATACAATTGTATGTGCACTGCTTTTCTCACGGTACTTTAATAGATTAAGACCTAATGAATAATACAAAAGCTCATCAAATATAAATCTTTTGCGTGAATCATTTATTTCTTTGTAATTATTGGGAAAATGACACCACTTATATGCATTTTTTATGCCGCAAAGATTATATTTTTCAAGTATATTTTGGGGTAATATTTCTAAAATATCTGCCTTTTCAAATGCTTCAGGCATTATTTTTCTAATAAATTTCTGGTTAAGACCTGATACAAGCGGATAAACAGGAAGCAAGCGCGCAGCCTCGCTTATATCTTTATAAAAATCAGGGTTTGATAATACCGGCGCGTTGTTTTCAGGCACCTTTCCGTAAAACAGAAGAGTCTGCCCCTGTTTTATCATATTTTTTATATATTTATTATTAAAATAAACAATTTTGGTGCGTCCGCTTTCGTCGTCAACGTATACGGTCGTGAGTGTTTGAGAGCCTTTGATACGCGTTTCGATTACGGGCATGGACACAACACCTGCAATACTTACCTTTTCACCGCGATGCAAATGAAGATCTGCAATGTCTACGATATTTCCAATATCTTCATACCGTCTTGGCAGTATATCCAAAAGTTCATTTTGGGTAGTAGCACCCAACTTTTTAAAGTATTCAAAACGCTTTTCACCAACGCCTTTAAGATATCGCAAGTTGATATCCATATCCTCACCTCTTTTCTATTATTATAATATCTTTAAAGGCATTTTTGCAATAAACAGTTGAAATTTTCATTATAATAAAATAAAATACTTACGAGGTGATAGAATGCTTGCAGTAATTACCGGTGCATCCGGTGCTATCGGCAGTATGTGCGCGTACGAGGCGGCAAGGCTGAAATACGACTTGCTTTTATGCGGAAACGAAAATGGAAAGGCGCTTGCCGATGTCAAAAATATGCTTAAAGACTTTGGTGTTAAAATAAATACTATTCAAGCCGACCTGACAAAGCGCTCAGGCAGGGAAGCAGTTGCGGTGACATCAAAAACACTGGGCGGTGCGGACATACTTATAAATAACGCAGGCATATCTAAAATTTCTGCGTTTCTTGATACAAATGATGTTGATACCGAAAAAATGCTTACATCAAACCTTTCGGCACACATCGACTTGACACGACTTATACTTCCGCAATTGATAAAAAAGCATAGCGGAAGCATTGTCAATATATCTTCGGTATGGGGCGTTACAGGTGCATCGTGTGAGGTGCTTTACAGCAGTGCAAAGGCAGGTATTATCGGTTTTACAAAATCTCTTGCAAAAGAACTTGCACCAAGCGGTATTACGGTAAACTGTGTTGCTCCCGGCTGTATAAAATCAAAAATGCTTGACGGACTTGATGAAAATGAGCTTTGTGAAAAAATTCCGTTATCTCGATTGGGCGACGGACTTGAGGTTGCAAAGGCTGTTTTATTCCTTGCTACTAACGGATATATCACAGGTCAGACTTTAAGTGTTGACGGCGGAATGGCAATTTAATATTTTATAAAGAGTTGTTTATACTTATAGTATGAACAACTTTTTTGCATTAAAAAACAAAAATTTTCGGATGTTTGTTATATCTCAGTTTGCTTCGCTTACAGGTGGATATATACAGAACGTAACTTTGTCGGCATTAATTACGAGCAGTACACAAAGCTCGATAAAACTTGGTTGGTTTTTAGCGATTTCTTACCTGCCTGTTTTCTTATTGTCATATTTTACAAGTAAGCTGTGTTTAAAAATAAGCGTTGTAAAAATACTGCGTATTACTGAAATAATATTACTTGGAATGTCGGTAATACCGGTATTGTTTAAACTAAACTATTTTATGCTTCTGGTGTTTGGCGGATTGTGGGGAGTAGTACGTGCTTTTCAAACTCCGGCAGCATCATCAATGCCAAAACTTATTTGTGACAGTGATATTTTAAAAAGCGCTGTTGCAACTAATAATTTGTCTATGTCATTTGCAAGAGCAACCGGACCTATTATTGCGGGCATACTGTACACGGCTTTTGATTTTAAAGCTGCTTTCATTGCAAATGCAATAAGTTTTATACCTTCTCTTATATTGCTTTTTAAAATAAAATCGAAAAATGCAAATATAAAAACTCAAAATCACGGCAGAATTAGAATATCAATACCTCTTTTACTTCTTGTATTTGCAGTATCGCTTGTAGGTACTTCGTATAATATTATTTTTACCGGTATTTCAAAAAATCTGTCACTCGCACGCATTTGGTTTTCAGTATTTATGGCATCTGTCGGTGCAGGCGCGGTTATTGGTTCTTTTATATTTAAAAAACCAATTTTATTATCTGCACTTGGAATATCACTTATGGCCTTTGTGCTGGGAGTTACTGATACTTTATGGATTATATGTCCTGCTGTTGTGTTGTATGGGCTTTGTGATTACTTGTTTTTTACGTCCGCACTGACAAAAATACAAACAGATAACAATAAAGAAACAGTGCCACAGGCAATGGGTATTTATACTGCTGTTACTACAGGTGCTTTACCGCTTGGGTATTTGCTTACAAGCTTTGTTTCACAAAATTTTGGTATTTCTGTATTATTATTCACAATAAGCGCAGTGACAGTTATTGCGTATCTTTTGTTTTTTGGCAAAATTCGTTGACTTTTATGTTTTTTGTGATAGAATATATAATGAACAAAAATTGGTATTTATTAAAGGAGATAACGTAAATGAAAGTGAATTTCACCGAAACAGTGCTGCGTGATGCAAACCAGTCACTTATCGCTACCCGTCTTCCTTTTGAAAAGTTTGCTCCCATTCTTTCAGAAATGGATAAAGCAGGCTATTATTCGGTTGAATGTTGGGGCGGCGCTACTTTTGACAGTTGTCTGCGCTTCCTTAACGAAGACCCATGGGAAAGACTGAGAAACATTAAAAAGGCTATGCCTAACACAAAACTTCAAATGCTTCTTCGTGGACAGAACCTGCTTGGTTATAAGCACTATCCCGATGATGTTGTAAGAAAGTTTGTAGAATACTCGATTAAAAATGGTATCAATATTATCAGAATATTTGATGCTCTTAATGATATTCGTAATATACGCGTTGCAGTTGAAGAAACAATCAAACACGGTGCACATGCTTCCGGTACTATTTCTTATACTACAAGCCCTGTTCACAATCTTGAAAGTTATGTAAAACTTGCAAAGGATATGGAGAATATGGGTGTAAGCTCTATCTGTATAAAGGATATGGCTGGTGTTATGGCACCTGATGAGGCATATGATCTTGTAAAAGCACTTAAGGAAAATGTAAATCTTCCTGTTGTAGTTCATACTCACTGTACAGCAGGTCTTGCGTTTATGACTTATCTTAAAGCTGTTGAAGCAGGTGCTGATGTAATTGATACTGCAACTTCCTGTTTTTCCGGCGGTACTTCACAGCCTGCAACCGAAACACTTGCTTACGCACTGCGTAATCTGGGTTATGAGGTTTCTCTTGACGATAAGGTGCTTGGTAAGGTAAATTCATTCTTTACACCAATCAGAAATGAGTATCTTGCAAACGGCACAAGTCGGAGG
>JAZUOQ010000101.1:0-6828 GCA_045604775.1 Eubacteriales bacterium | reverse complement strand
ACCTAAAAGATATTTTTTGAGATTGTTTATTTTATACTCAAGACGCAGATTGATTGAAACAAGCTCGTCGCCGCTGCCTAGAAGAAGCTTATACTCGTTTGAAGCGTGACCGCCGGTCCAGGTATTATTTGAATTGACAATATCGTTATAGCCGATGGTTATTCTGTTTACTGTTTCGGTATCGTAAATATTCACCTTATCGATTGGATATGGCAGAACAAAGTGAAGTCCTGACCCCAGTATATTATCCTGAAGTCTGCCAAACCTGTATACAGCACCCTGACTGTATGGATTTATTTGCACAATACAAGTGGAAAGCCATAGAAAACCGGCTATAATGACAGCGGTTATAGGTGCAATCTGCTTTATATATCGCATACTCCATAACCCACGCATTGTAATACCTGTGTTATTTTCAAGAAAATCAATTATGCTTAGCTCGTCACTGCTTTTGACAAACGGTATAGGTATTACTGTTTTCGGGCAGGTATCCGCTTCGCCGCGTATTACTGCTATCACAAATGAAAGCAGTGTAAATACTGACATATACCAGAACAGTCCTGAAAGTATGTATTTTAAATATATTGTTATATCCCACAGCGCCAGAGCTGTAAATGCGCCGCCGATAATGCAAAGAACCAATGAAATGTATATTATCTTTATATGTGCTCGTATACTGTGATAAAGCGCATTGATTAATTCGCTGTCATAGTCTGCGTGGGCACACCATTTGTCGAGTATAACAGTCACTACCAAAAACATAATGTATATAATTATCTGCCAAATCGGAATTACAGAGGTACCTGTTTGTCTGAACATTAAAAGGAACAGTAACTGTATGACGGCAAAAAGAAAAGCGGCAATTATAAGCTTTAGTATACGGCGGTTTTTATTATAGAGTTTTTTTATGTTTCTGCCGAACTTTTTAAATATTTTCAGTATTTTTTGTATTCGGTTTTGAGTTTCTGTGTCATAAATTTCTTCCTGTAAAACTAACTCTTTTCTGCACAGTATTGTAGATACAACCCAGATAACAGGCATAAGAGATATTATTCCCATTAGCATAAACGGCAGATATCCGTTTATCAGGTATAGCGCAAGCGCAATCGCAAAAAATGCTGATAGTGTTACAGTCGATATGATCACAGGCAGTAACCCACGTGTTTTGTTTTTTATAGTCATATAGATTCTCCGCCTATTAATATAATAATTTTATAGTATCATATCTATATTTAATTTGTCAAGAAGATGCAAATGGCTTACAGTTACTTATTATTCATATGGAGTTTGCCATATTTTTTGCGAAATTTACTTGGAAAACAACCTTCGTGGTATTTGAAATAGCTTATAAAAGATTTATCACTTGTAAAGCAAAGGTTATAGGCTATCTCTTTTATGTACATATCAGTATTACATAACATATCTTTAGCACGGCTCAGTACAAACTTGTTAATCAGTTCCCTTGCACCTATACCGTAATTCTTTTTAATAAGGCGTGATATATAATCCGAAGAAAAACCAAACTGTTTTGCAACATCTTCCACTTTCAGAATACCGTTTGCGTTTATACGTATCCATTCGTATATTTTTTCGGCAGTTGCATTGTACTCTGTAACAGTACATTCAGACATCCTAAAATACTCACATAATATATGACAAAGTATTGCGTTTATAAGATAAGCAGGGGGTTGAGGAAGATTATTTGTATGAAGTAATTCTTTGAAAAGGTGTGGATTATCAAATCTGTCAAACAAACGTTTTTTAAATGGCAGATCATCACGTAAATAGAAATGCACCCAGTAAAATTTGACATCCTTTGTAGTCTTGGTACCCATGTGAGAAACATATGGGCTAAGTATAACCGATTCACCTTTTTTTAGAATGAATTCGTTTTCACCTTCGCGCATGTGAACTTCACCTTCGGTGACATAAATAATTTCATACGTTTTTTCAATTCTGGTGGGATGGCACCATTGCCCTTTAGATATAAATAATCCGGCATATGAGAATTCAAGGTTTTTATTAACAAGTATATTCATATCGGATTTTATTACCTCTTATCGTTTTTTTGGAATTGACCGTGTTTGATATTGATTGTATCATAAAGATAAATAAATATCAAGGAGAAAGACTATGAAGTTATTTTCATTTGACAAAGTGACACTTGAATCGGGTTTTCTTGCAAATAAACAAAAACTTAATGAAACTGTAACAATAAATGCTGTTTATGATAGGTTTTATGAAACAGGAAGAATTTCTGCATTTGATTTTTCTTGGAAAGAAGGCGATGATAAGAAACCGCATATTTTCTGGGATAGCGATGTTGCAAAGTGGATGGAAGGGGCATTATACGTTTATAAAAAAACAGGGGATAAAGTTCTTCTTTCAAAGGTGGAACAACTTGTTGATAAAATTAAAAAAAATCAGTGGGATGACGGATATTTCAACATATTTTATACAGTTTGTGAGCCGTCAAATAGATTTACTGACCGAGATAAACACGAACTGTATTGTGCAGGTCATCTTATGGAGGCGGCTGTGGCTTATGCCGAGATTACCGGAAAGACGGATTTTCTTGAATGTATGGAAAAATATGCTGATCTTATATACCGTGTTTTTGTAGTGGAACATTCAGCGGAATTTGACACGCCCGGTCATGAGGAAATTGAGTATGCACTTGTTCGTATGTACCGATTTACCGGAAAACACAAGTTCCTTGAACTTGCGGCATATTTCATAAACACTCGCGGTACAGAAAACGATAGGGATAGAATTTTGTACAACCAGTCACACATTCCTGTGCGTGAGCAAAAAAGTGCTGTAGGTCACGCTGTTCGTGCGGTATATCTATATACCGCAATGGCTGCAATGGCAAAAGAAACCGGAGATTTTGAACTTGTTAGCGCCTGCAAAACTTTGTATGACGATATAGTTAACAGTAAAATGTATGTATCGGGCGGAATAGGTTCGACAGAAAAAGGTGAAGCATTTACTGTGCCTTTTGATCTACCCAATGACACAGCATATACTGAAACCTGTGCCGGAATAGGTCTTGCGATGTTTGCAAACGAAATGCTTTTGAACGAGAATAAAGCCCATTACGCCGATACGGTTGAGCGTGTGCTGTATAATGGTATATTATCAGGCATTTCTTTGGATGGAAAAAGTTTTTTCTACGAGAATCCTTTGGAAATAAATATGTTGGAACGTTCGTTTACTTCACGGCGTTATCCGATATCACAGCGCTTGGAATGTTTTGGCTGTTCTTGTTGTCCGCCTAATATCAATAGGTTTTTTGGTTCTGTTTCAAAATATCTGTATGGTATTGACGGTGATACTTTGTATATAAATCAGTTTGCACATTCCGTGCTGCGCGATGAAGGTGTTGCTTGTGTTGTTGAAACAGACTACCCCGCTAACGGAAAAATAAAAATCAAAGCAAAGGGTGTCAAACAAATCGCAGTGCGAATTCCATTCTGGTGCGATAGTTTTACTATAGACCATAAATATACTATGTCTGACGGATATGCTGTAATTGACAACAGCGGTACTGTTAATGTAGAATTTGATATGAAAGCTTCACTTATATATGCCGATTCACGTGTGTTTCGTGATAACGGCAGAGTGTGCGTTATGCGCGGACCTGTTTTGTACTGTGCCGAGGCTGTGGATAACGGACAAAATTTACACTCAGTTATGATATGCGAAAAATCACGTTTTACGGAGAAATATGACGAACAAATCGATTATTTTATTTTGGAAACCGATGCATTAAAAATAAAGCCTTCAGAAAGTTTGTATTCGAAAGTGAAGCCTGAATGTGAAGATATCAGGCTAAAATTGATACCATATAGCTTATTTGCTAATCGCGGTGAAAGTGATATGATTGTTTGGATGTTATACTGCAAATGATTAGTTTTGTTGTGAATGATTGGTTTTGTATTGATTTTATATTTTTAATATGTTAAAATGTTAACATAAAATGTGATGAGGGGATTTTATGCTGACATCAACAGATAATATTTCAAATTCAAATGTGGTTCTTCCTTATGAAAAGGTGGGAACATATACTATAGAGAACCTTGGTGATATTCCTAAACGGCCGTTCTTTTGTTTTGTTAAGCGTATGGTAGACTTTATTGCCTCGTTTTTTGCGCTTGTTCTTCTTGCAGTACCTATGCTTGTTATTGCGATAATAGTTAAAGTTACATCTGAAGGTCCTGCTTTTTATACACAGGATCGCTTGGGGCTTAACGGTAAAACTATGCGTATTATTAAATTCCGTACAATGCGTAATGATGCTGAAAAAGATGGTGCACAGTGGTCCTCGGGTAAGGATGATCCGCGCATAACTCGTGTTGGTGCATTTCTTAGAAAAACAAGGTTGGACGAGCTTCCCCAGTTTATAAATATTCTTAAAGGGGATATGAGTCTTGTCGGACCTCGCCCGGAGCGTGCTGTATTTTATGAAGAGTTTGAAACTTATATACACGGATTCAGCCAGAGAATGCTTGTAAAACCGGGCCTAACCGGACTTGCACAGGTAAACGGCGGTTATGATCTTAAACCCGAAGAGAAGATAGTTTATGATATTGAGTACATAAAAAATCGTTCGGTGCTTATGGATATCAGCATTATATTTAAAACAATATCAGTTGTATTTACCGGTGACGGCGCAAAATAGGGGGTATCGAGATGTCAAAAAAAGTTTTGATAGTTGCGACCGTTGTTAAAACGCACATAAATGTATTCCATATTCCCGCTTTGAAATATTTTAAAGAACAAGGCTATGAAACATATGTCGCGGCTCGGAATGATTATGAGAAAAAAGAAGATTGTATAATACCTTTTTGTGATAATTATATCGATATTCCTTTTGAACGCTTTCCGTTTAAACCTAAGAATATCAAAGCATATAAACAACTGAAAGGTCTTATTAATTCGCAAAAATTTGATATAATACACTGCCATACTCCTGTTGGCAGTGTACTTGCGCGTTTGGCAGCCAAAAAAACACGCAAAAACGGCACGCGTGTTTTGTATACTGCGCACGGATTTCATTTTTATGACGGCGCACCTAAGCTTAATTGGATAATATATTATCCGTTGGAAAAGCTTATGTCGTATTTTACTGATACACTTATTTGTATCAACCGAGAGGATTTTGAACGTGCAAAAATAAAAATGCACGCGAAAGAAACTCGGTTTGTACATGGTGTAGGTATTGACACCACAAAATTTTCTGCATCATTAACCGAAACTCAAAAACTTAGTATTCGTGAGGGTTTGGGTATTTCCAATGATGATACAGTGTTGCTGTCGGTTGGTGAACTGATTCCGAGAAAGAATCATAAAACCGTTATTCAGGCATTGGCAAAATTAAATGTTAAAAATATCAAGTATATAATTTGCGGACGCGGACCTCTTATGCAAGAACTTAAGGCATTTGCCGATGAGTTAGGTGTTTCTGATATGGTAATGCTGCTTGGATTCAGAAAAGATATATCTGAGTTATGTAATATGTGTGACATCTTTGTATTTCCTTCACTGCAGGAGGGGCTTCCTGTTGCACTTATGGAGGCAATGGCTTGCGGTAAGCCGTGTATTGCTTCACGCATCAGGGGGAACACTGATTTGATAACCGATGGTAAAAACGGTATTTTATGCAAAGCGGATAGTTCGGATGAGTTTAGTGATGCTATTTTACGTTTGATTTCTGATAAAGAGTTTTGCAAAAGTATGTCCCTTGAAAATGCTGACATTATCAATTCATATGATTTAAAGACAGTAATGGACGAGCTTGATGAAATATATAATAAAATATCGGAGTAAATTATGCCTAAGCTTAGTTTTGTAATACCTGTTTACAATGTTGAAAAATATATTGGCGAATGTGTTGAAAGCATTATTAATCAGGAGTATAGTGATTTTGAAGTAATACTTGTTGATGATGGTTCTACTGATCGCTCTGGTGAAATATGTGATGAATATGCATTGAAGGATGAAAGAATTATCGTTATTCATAAAGAAAACGGAGGTCTTTCAGATGCGCGTAATGTAGGAACAGCTAAAGCTGTCGGTGAGTATATTTGCTATATTGATTCTGACGATCTTATTGAAAATAATTCACTTTTGCCTATTATGGAAAAAGCTGAAGAACAAATGCCGGATGTTATGTTCTTAGAAATAGTTAAATTCTTTTCGGATGATGGTACGGTATCTCCGATGAGCAACGGTTTTGATGTTGATATGTTTGACGGACAAGAACAGGCAAAAGTTCTTGATAATATTGCTTCACTGCCTAAATTTCCCGCTTCTGCTTGTACAAAGCTGATTAAAAAATCAGTTTTAACAGAAAATGATATATATTTTGAAAAAAATCTTTTATCTGAGGATTGGGATTTTTCTTTGGCGTTATTTATTGCATCAAACAAGTTTTCGTATATTAATGTTCCGTTTTACCGCTATCGGCAAAACAGAGAAGGTTCTATCACCAATACAGTAGGTGATAAAAATGTTGAAAGCCAACTTTATATAATGGAAAAGTGGACTGATAATTGTGATGACGAGTATAAGGATTTTATTTGTTCGTGTTTGTCATATTTATATACAGTTTCCCTTTCATATATAGGGTTTACATCAAAATGTAACCGTAATTCATTTGTTAAGCGTTATAAAAAATTAAAATATCTTTTGGATTATGCAAAATGTTCAAAAGCAAAACTTGCAAGAATAATGGTAAAATTACTTGGTATTCGCGGCGCATCGTATGCGCTTGGCTTGTACCTTAAATGGAGATGAAGATGAAAAAGAAAATAGCTTTTATAA
>JAZUOQ010000100.1:0-5937 GCA_045604775.1 Eubacteriales bacterium | reverse complement strand
ATATAATTATTAACACCTACGGGTGTTGCATTTTGAACTGTTGTAAATTCACAAAATGAAAGATATATCCCCATTAAAAACGGTACTATAAACGCTATAACAAACGCCAATAGAATGGGTCCCAGAAATATTACGGAATATTTTTTTAAATCTCTGTTCATAGTCTAATCTAGCTTTTCGCTTTCGCTTTTCCAATCATTAATTACACTTTTCTTTACATCTTCCCAAGTTTTTGTGCCCTGAGCATACTGTAAAAGTGATGCACCGAAGTTATTTTTAAATGTCTGGCTTGGAAAAAGAGTAAAGTTCCACGGCACAGATGTTACATTATTGCGAGAACTCCATTCAATTACCTGTTTAGCAAGTGGATCAGAAGGTATTTCATCTTCTTCAAAGGTATCAAAAGGTGAAATAAAATCAAGTTCGTCAGTTACATACTGTTTGCCTGTTTCACTTGAAAAAAGCCAATAAATAAAATCTTCAGCAGCCTGCTGCTCCTCCAAGCTTGCTTTTACATTTACACAAATATAATTTTCTGTTCCTATACAAAGTCCCTGATCCTCTTCGCCCTTTACACCTGTATAAATAGGCAGAAATTTAATTTTGTCTTCTTCAACTGTATTGCCCTCTATTCCGCTGATTTGTGACCAGGCCCAATTACCGTTTTGAACCATAGCACATTGACCAAGTGCAAATTCTGCCATTGACTCATCACCAATTTTTGAACCAAGAAGTTTAGGGTCAGTAGTGGAATTGTTTATATACAGATCAAAAATATTTTTGTAATTTTCTGCATACTCAAATGTTATTACTTTGGTATCATCGCCTGTAAGATCTATATTATTATTTTTAAATTCATAATAAATAGGCAGATTAGCAAGATGTGTCTGCCAACGCCAATCCTCACCAGACTTAAGAGAGGTGGCAGCAAAGACACCGTTAATCCCTAATTTTTCTTTTTTTGACTGCATATCTGTAACAAGTGCTGATAATTTTTCAAAATTATCTATTTCACTCATAGAGGAAAATTGTGTATCTTTATCTGATAAAGAAAAATACTTATCAGTTATCTCTTCGTTATAAATTATACCATAACCCTCTACTAGATATGGTATACCATACACCTTGCCATCAACTGTAATTGCAAGTGATTTATCAGTAAGGTGTTTATAAATTTCTGTTTCGGACAGATCCTTACAATAATCACTCCAGTTAGCATAACCACGCGGACCGTTTATCTGAAATAGTGTTGGTGCTTCACTTGTACCAAGACGCGCCGCAAGTGTAGATTCATAGGTATTATTTGCAGCAGTATCAACGATAAGATTAACACCAGTTTCTTCTTTATATTTGTTTGCAATTTCAGTATAAACCGAGGCAACCTCCGGTTTGAAATTCAAAAAACGTATGGTAACTTGTTCTTCTTTAGGCGAACACCCCGAAAGCGCTGCGATTATTACTACCACCATAAAAATTGCGATAATTCTTTTTCTCATTTATTTCAACTCCTTTATATCATTTTGCTTTAGAACAAGTTAAATATTATAAAATTTTAAAAAAATTTAAAAACCTTCTGTGATAGTTTTATAACTGTCACGGAAGGTTTTTAAGTTGACATATTAAATATTTGCCAGCGTACACAACACTGTCGTTCCATACGGAAGTACATTATCATCAAAACGTACTTTTGGATGATGTTGAGGATAAATATATCCATCATCAGGATGTCCAGCCGCTATAGGTAGCATAAGTGACGGAACTTTATGACTAATATAAGCAAAATCTTCAGATCCACCGCCTCTGCTGAAATCTGAAGAATTAACAACAAATTCTTTTCCGATTGCTTTTTCAATTAAGGGTTTAATATTTTTACACAAATCCTCATCATTAATAAATGATGGGCATCCAAAGTCAAAAGTAACTTCGGCTTTTGTATTATATGACAACGCTATATGCTTAGATATTTCTATTATACGTTTTTTTACATATTCTTGTATTTTATCCTCAAAAGAACGTAAACTGCCTCGCAAAATAGCATTGTCAGGTATTATATTGTACGTATCGCCACATACAATACTGCCAAAAGATAACACTGTAAAAGATGACGGAGGACACTCCTTAGGAATAAGAATATTAAGAGCCTGTAAAATGGCACAAGCAACTGATGCAGCGTCGTTACCTTTCCATGGTGTTGAACCGTGACATGATTTTCCACTAATTTTAATAGTAAACATATCAGCACACGAAGCACCAATCCTGTCAGCCGGAAAGATAATCGTTCCTGCAGGTAAAGGCGTGGCTGCAACGGTATGAAGCATAAAAGCAAAATCCACATCAGGATCCTTTAATATCCCTGCAGATATCATATCAAGTGCACCTGCCAATATTTCTTCAGCAGGCTGAAACATAAGTTTTACTGTATTTTTTAGTGAATTTTCTTTTTGTTTCAGTATTTGCGCAGCACCCAACAGCATTGCAGTGTGCATATCATGGCCACAGGAATGAACAGCACCGTGTGAATATGGCAAAGCATCCATATCTGCACGAAGAAGGATTGTTTTAGCACCATTACCAACTGTTGCAGTTAATCCCTGTCCACATTGCGAAACACAATAACCAAAACCTTCGAGCGTATTCTTTACATACTCTTTGGTTTTTGGAAGTTCAAACCCTATCTCAGCCATATTATGAAGACTGTCATAAAATTTTTTAATATTTATTTTTTTAGCTAAATCCAACATTTTATCACCTCTAAATTTAAAACCGGATACAAATTGTATCCGGTTTTAGTATTTAAAGAATGCTGAAATTTATTACAAGGGCTGCAAAAACTATTGAAACCATTGAAAGTAGTTTTATTAAAATATTTATTGCTGGACCGGCAGTATCCTTAAATGGATCACCAACAGTATCACCGACAACTCCTGCTTTATGTTGCTCACTGCCTTTTCCACCGTGAACACCACTTTCTATATACTTTTTAGCATTGTCCCAAGCACCACCTGAGTTAGACATAAATACTGCCATAAGAAATCCGGTTGCGGTAGCTCCTGCAAGCATACCAACAACACCGTTAACGCCAAGTACAAGACCAACAATAATTGGACAAACAACTGCTATAATAGTTGGAAGTACCATTTCTTTAAGGCTTGCTCGTGTACACAAATCAACACACTTTTCATAGTCAGGATCAGTATCACCACTCATAATACCCTTTATTTCTTTAAACTGACGTCTTACCTCAACTACGACAGACTGTGCTGCTTTACCTACTGACTGCATAGTAAATGCAGCAAATACAAATGGCAAACAAGCACCAATAAACAAACCTATAAGAACAGTTGGATTCATAATACTGAGATCAAAACTAAAATCAGGAGAAATAGCTTTTACTTTATCAATATACGATGCCATAAGCGCCAGTGCTGTAAGCGCTGCAGAACCAATTGCAAAACCCTTTCCTGTAGCCGCAGTTGTATTTCCAAGAGAATCGAGAGCATCTGTACGTTCACGAACTTCTGGCTCAAGACCTGCCATTTCTGCTATACCGCCAGCATTATCTGCAACGGGACCATACGCATCAGTAGCAAGCGTAATACCAAGTGTTGAAAGCATACCAACTGCAGCAAGTGCTATACCATAAAGACCATAAGAAGACTCAGTTGCACCGCCTGATACAAAATATGAAACAAGAACGCATACTGAAATTATAACAATAGGAAGCACAGTAGAAAGCATACCCAGTGATAAGCCGCTTATGATTGTAGTAGCTGAGCCTGTCTCAGAGGATGCTGCAAGCTTTCTGGTGGGTTTATATGAATCTGACGTAAAGTATTCAGTTGACTGCCCTATTAATACACCTGAAACAAGGCCGGCGAGTATGGAAATATAAAAACCAATATGTGAGAAATCAGTAATACTATCGCCAAGTACAATATTTACAAGTGGAAGAGCAATAATTGCTATTACAATAGCAGAAAAATTAGTACCACGGCTTAGTGCACGTAAAAGTGATTTCTGGCTTGCATTTTCCTTTGTTTTTACAAGCAAAGTACCTATCATTGAACATATAATTCCGATTGCCGCCATTAGCATTGGAAGAGATATTGCATTAAGAGCACCAAATGCACCAGATGCTGAAGCTGCCACACCAAGAGCTGAAGAAGATATGATTGAACCTACATATGATTCATATAGGTCAGCTCCCATACCCGCAACATCACCTACATTATCACCAACATTATCAGCAATAACCGCTGGGTTACGGGGATCATCTTCAGGAATACCTGCTTCTACTTTTCCAACAAGGTCCGCACCGACATCGGCTGCTTTTGTAAATATACCACCGCCAACACGTGCAAACAAAGCCATAGAAGATGCACCCATACCAAATGTAAGCATTGCACCTGAAATATCAGCGGGTGAAAGTTCAAATACATATTTCAATAGTGCAAACCAAATTGATATATCAAGAAGACCAAGACCTACCACTGTAAAGCCCATTACTGAACCGGCTGAAAAAGCAACACGAAGTCCTCTATTCAAACCTTCTCTACATGCATTTGCTGTTCTTGCATTAGAAAGTGTAGCTATTTTCATCCCAATAAATCCAGATAATCCAGAAAATAAACCGCCTGTAATAAATGCAAAAGGAACAAACCAAGTAAGCATGTCAAACGCAGCCATTAAACATAACACAACAAATAATATAGCAAAAAATACTGCAACTACAGAATATTGTCTTTTGAGATACGCATTTGCACCCTTTCTTACCGCTATTGTGATTTTTTTCATCTTATCAGTACCCTCAGAGTACTTCAACACTTTCTTTGCTGTAAACAATGCAAAAACAAGTGCCAATAAAGCGCCAACAAATGTGAAAATCACAAGTAAATTTTCCATTATTTAACCTTCTTTCAAATATAGTATTTGTTATTTTATCACTAAAATGAAAGTTTGTCAATTAGAAATTTCGTTTTAGTGATAAAATTATACAATTTAACACACTTTTTGCAAGTTCTCTTGCAAAAAGTGTGTGTAAATATTGCATTTCTACAAATTTACATATAAAACGAATTTAAATATTCAAATTCTATATAACTATTTAGAAAAATCAATAGCTAATACTAAGCCTGACTGCTATTAAAAAAGAAAGAGTACCACATACATTGTGATACTCTTTTCGAGGTATTATCTCTTTGAGTTTTCAGTGTACCGTTTATATCGTGTAATATCGTTGAAAATCGTTTATATTGTGTGGTTTTGTTTCACTAAAATTGAATATCGTTACAAAAAGTTTATGTTGTTTCATAAAATGTTGCACCAAATTTGCACCAAGATTTTATATCAATCCTACCAATGTACTATCTTTTACAACAGCAGACGGATTGTACTTTTCTACGAGATTTTGAACAATGATTTTGTTGCCTGCACTTATTTTAGGACTCAATGTAATTTCCATTTCGCAATAAGCAGTGTCATCTATGGTCATATCATAAAATGGGAACGGTTGCACTTCCAACCCTTGAAGAATTTTATTCCCCATGATTTGAGCGGCTTTTCCCAATGTGTCTACAGGTTGATTTAAATCGAGAGGAAATAATAAAAGTATATATCTCCATTCGTTTTGAAAGGACCAATGTGTGTTTTTATATTTACCCAATGTTCCTAATGCAATAGAAAACTTGTCTCCATCAACATTTACTAACTTTGGATATAATTTATCGTGGTCTGCTGAATATTCAACCTTATGCAATATGTTGTCAGGTGATAATCCTGGTGATATGAATTTCTTTCGGAACATATCTGCAAAAGGAATTAAAGACTTTAAAGGAGTTCCATTTGTATTATCAGTGACAGGTGCATTAATTACTTTCCGTAACTCATCAGCAGTATTCTCATGTAGTTTAAATGGGTTTTTCTTTAATTTTATTCTAA
>JAZUOQ010000099.1:0-5659 GCA_045604775.1 Eubacteriales bacterium | reverse complement strand
GCATTTACGATATCTTTTATCCCGTCACCCGATGTACGAATGAATATAAGGCTGAAGGGTTCGATACTGTCAGCTTTTATCTGTATTGTACAACCGTCTGATACTAAAACACCTGTGCCTTTTGTGATAGTTGTTCTTTTATCGGCGTATCTGAAAATACCCTTACCTTCACTAACAATTATAAAAATATATTCTTTAGAAGCAGTTATTTTTTCTGTTTGTGATGGTACATATTTATTTGAAGAACATCCTTTAAAATATATTTGTGGGAACTTGTGCTCAGAAAAATCAAAATTTAAATTATTGTTTGCGTTCATATTTTCACCATAAAAAATAAAGGTAATGCCGATAAAGCACTACCTTATTATACATCATTAGATTAAAAAAATCAACATAAAATCAAATTAGAAACGAATTCGACTGCGAAGCCTTTTTTTCTTTCTGCGATTGTTTTGTGAAATCATAATTATAATATAAATTATAAGAAATACAACAAGTAAACCGCATATGATGCGAACCCAAATGTTTTGGAAAAAAATCTCTATAAGATACAGATAATAAAGAACAGTAGAACGTTCAACATCATCAGCAGCAATAAGATTGGTTGTCGCATAGACGACCCCGTCCTTTTTTAGCGTTATCGTACCTAATTTGTCACCGGCGTTTATGGGAGCAAGTATTTCTTCGTTAGTTACTATATCTCGCTCAAATGTTGTTATATCCATATCAATAGGTACTACCGAGTACATATTCTTTTCAGGAAGCAGCACAAGGTGGTCACCCTTTGCCGAAAGTTTCACTTCTACTTCGGTTATTATTTCTGACGATTCGAGAACTCTTTTATTTTTATAGTTATCAAATGCCCATACATACATTTTTCTGGAATCATCAAAAATTGTATTTGTGGTTGTCGGGTTTTTTTCAGCATTCATTGCAACAAGTATGAATTCCGAATCATCCCTGTCAGCAATAGATATGAGATTATAACCCGCAGGAGTGGTTGTTCCGGTTTTTCCTGCTCGGCAGTATTTGTAATATATTCCGCTGTTTTGTCGTAATAAGCTGTTTGTTGTTATCAGAGTTCGCTTTTCCGCTGTCTTATTTGTGGGGGCAATTTCGTGTACTGTGTCAGAAAGATATTTATAAATGGTTTCGTTACTAAATGCTGCTTTTGCAATTAAAAGCATATCGCGTGCTGTAGTATAATGATCTTCGTTGTGTAGACCGTGTGTGTTTGCAAAGTGCGTATTTGTTGTACCCAATTCTGTAACTTTTGCATTCATTTTATTTACAAATTCCGAAACGGAACCGCATAAGTGAATGGCCAATGCATTAGCTGCCTCGTTAGCGCTTGAAATAGCTACTCCATACATAATATCATTAATGCTGATTTGTTCACCATCCTGTAGATTCATATTTGAACTTCCTATAACAAGGTCATCATAACATTCATCTGAAGCGGTAATGACAGCATTGTAATCTGTTATCATATCTACTGTAACTAGCATTGTTACGAGTTTTGTAAGTGAGGCTGGGTATATTCGCTCATCAGCAGATTTTTCATATACGATAGCACCTGTGTTAGTGTTAAGCATAATGGCATTACGTGCAGTAATTTCCGGAACTTGCTCTTTTTCTGCCACGTCTGCAAAAGTAGTTAACTGAAAACAAAATAAAAATATAAGTAAAAGCGCTATAATAGAAATTTTTTTATTCATTTGTATATCCCTTTTAAGTTTATTAAATTAATTATAATAAATTCAAATAAAAATGTAAAGAGCATTATTGATTAATTATTATAATTGTGTTATTATAAAAAAAACGTAATGGAGGTTATTATGAAATTTATTATAAACGGCGGTAATGAAGGTGCTTTGATATCTGTTGATAATGAACGCTGTGTTGATGGTGTTATTTATGTAGATGTCAATGCAAAGTACAGTGATATGGTTATCCCCAGCTCATTCAGAATAAGATGGAAAATCCCGACTTCTGATTTTTATAGCATATGGAATTATGGATATAATAGTAAGCATTTAGGTCCTAACTGGAACAAACAGCGTGTAAATTCACGACTTGCATCCGGTATACCAATACAGTCTATTATATCTGCAGGCGGTAAAAACAGAATAACTATTGCTGTGTCTGATGTTATGATTCCTATTACTATTGGAACTGGTAATTTTGAAGATAACGGTGAAACTGAATGTGAAATAGTGTTTTTCACACAGCCTACATCAGCAATATCTGAGTATAAAGCTACTATACGTTTAGATATGCGTGATATTCCGTATTATGACTGTATTTATTCAGCTTCTGAGTGGCTGGAGAAGGAGATCGGTTATACTCCTGCACCAGTTCCTGAACATGCAAAAATGCCAATGAATTCATTGTGGTACAGTTTTCACCAAGAACTTGAAACCGATAAGATAATTGAACAGTGCCGTTTATCAAAACCGCTTGGTATGCATACGGTGATTGTTGATGATGGCTGGCAAACAGACGATAATAACCGCGGCTATTCCTACTGTGGTGACTGGGAACTTGCAACTTCAAAGATCCCTGATATGAAAGATCTTGTTGATAAAGTACATGACACAGGTATGAAAATTATGCTGTGGTATTCTGTACCATACATCGGTATCAATTCTAAGAATTTTGAGCGTTTCAAGGATATGCGTCTTGACAATAATCCGCGTTTCAAACATTGGGCGTTGGATCCCAGATATAAAGAAGTCAGGGAATATCTTATCGGTGTGTATACCGATGCTGTTAAAGAGTGGGGGCTTGATGGCTTAAAACTTGATTTTATAGATGCATTTACACTTACCGAGCATTCTCTTAATAGCGATGACCGACGTGACTATACATCGCTTGAAGAAGCGGTTGATGTTCTTATGAAATCAGTTTATCAAGCTTTGAAAGATATAAAATCAGATATACTTGTAGAATTCAGACAGACATATGTCGGCCCTGCTATTCGCCAGTACGGAAATATACTTCGTGTAAGTGATTGTCCTGCAGATGCAATTAGAAACAGAGTGGGTATTGTTAACTTGCGTTTGACTTCCGGTAATACTGCTGTTCATTCTGATATGCTCTTATGGAATTATAATGAATCTGTTGAATCGGCAGCACAGCAATTTACAAACATTTTATACAGCGTACCGCAGGTATCTGTACTTATAGACAAACTGTCTAAAGAACATTATGCAATGCTTAAATTTTATCTCGAATTCTGGACAGAATGGCGTAGTGTACTTATAGACGGAAAACTGACTGCTGAAAATCCTGAAAGTTGTTACAGTGTAGTTTGTTCTCAACTTGATGGAAAAGCGGTAGTTACGACATATGTTACTTCAGTTATAGAAAATAAGTATGATAAATTAGCTGTTGTTAATGCAACCGGTAAAAATAAAATGTATTTTAAAGATTTCCCGGGAAAAGCTTATAAAGTAGTAAATTGTATGGGTGAAACAGTTGAAACCGGAATTTTTGATAGCAAGATAGAAGAACTTGTGGTTCCTGTTTCCGGAATTGTATTTATAAACTAAAAAATAACGGAGATAGCTTCGTGATGATGAAGTTGTCTCCGTTACTTTTTTCTTAATAACAATACAATTTTCAAGAAACATAATGTATAACATCTTGTATTTATGCACCCAATTGCATTTTATTCATTAATTATGCATAAAATGCAATCCAAATCAATTCTAGATGCACAAAAATAATGTTAAATACTAATGTTGTTATATACAATTTGACAAAAATATTATTTTTCAAAAAACGTATTGCATAATTATGCAACGTGTGCTAAAATGTATGCAAAATAAAATTAACCATTTTGGAGGATATTAAAATGGATAAGAAAAATATAAAAAAAGTAGTACTTGCATATTCTGGCGGTCTTGATACATCCATCATTATTCCGTGGCTTAAAGAAAACTACAATAATTGCGAGGTTATTGCAGTTTCGGGAAATGTCGGACAGGCTGATGAGCTTGAAGGTCTTGAGGAAAAGGCACTTAAGACCGGTGCTTCAAAACTTTATATCGAAGATCTCACCGATGAATTTGTTGATGAGTATGTAATTCCGACAGTTAAAGCTGGTGCGCTTTATGAAGAGTATATGCTCGGCACATCTTTTGCTCGTCCTGTAATTGCAAAGCGTATTTGTGAGATCGCTCTTGCTGAGAATGCCGATGCAATTTGTCACGGCTGTACCGGTAAAGGTAACGATCAGGTTCGTTTTGAACTTGCAATTAAAGCTTTTGCACCCGATATGCCTATTATTGCTCCGTGGCGTGAGTGGAATATAAAATCACGTGAAGAAGAGATTGAGTATGCGGAGGCACATAATATTCCGCTTAAGATAAACCGTGAAACCAATTATTCAAAGGATAAAAACCTTTGGCATCTATCACATGAGGGTCTTGATTTAGAGGATGTAGGCAATGAACCCACATACGAGAAAAAAGGTTTTCTCGAAATGGGTGTATCTCCAATCGATGCTCCTGATGTTCCCACTTATATCACACTTGATTTTGATAAAGGTGTACCTGTTGCATTTAATGGCGAAAAAATGAGTGCCAAAGATATAATTCTTGCACTTAATAAGGTTGGCGGTGAAAATGGTATTGGACTTCTTGATATTGTAGAAAACCGTCTTGTAGGAATGAAGTGTCGCGGTGTATATGAGACTCCGGGCGGTACAATTCTCTATTTTGCACATAACTATCTCGAAACACTTTGTCTTGATAAAATGACAATGCATAAGAAACAGGAATTGGCAATTACTTTTGCGGATCTTGTTTATAACGGTCAGTGGTACACACCGCTGCGTGAGGCTCTTTCAGCTTTTGTAGATAAAACACAGGAAAATGTAACAGGTAAAGTTAAAATCAAACTTTACAAGGGTAATATGATTAAAGCAGGCGCTTGGAGTAATTATTCACTTTACTCCGAAGAAATTGCAACATTTGATGAGGATAATGTATACAATCAGGCGGATTCTGCAGGATTTATAAACTTGTTTGGACTTCCGATTAAGGTTCAGGCTCAGGTAAACGCAAAAAATAAAAAGAACTAAAGGATAAACCAATGGACAAAATGTGGGCAGGGCGTTTTTCAAAAGCTCTGAATAAAACAGCTGACGATTTTAATTCATCAATTCAAATTGACTGCAGAATGTATAAGCAGGACATTACGGGTTCAATGGCTCACGCATCAATGCTTGCAGCTAAGGGTATAATCACTGTTGACGATTGTGATGCACTCTTGAAAGGACTAGAAAGCATTTTAAAGGATATCGACGATGGTAATCTTGAAATTGATATGAACTGTGAGGATATCCATATGTTTGTCGAGGCAGAACTTACTAAACGCCTCGGTGATGTTGGTAAAAGACTTCATACAGCAAGAAGCAGAAACGATCAAGTGGCTGTAGATGTACGTTTATATATGCGTGACGAAAGTGGTGAGATAATCACTCTTATAAAACAGCTTATTTATGCAATTGTTGAACAGGCAGAAAATAACAAAAATGCAATTATGCCGGGATATACACATCTTCAGCGTGCACAACCCATAACCTTTGCTCATCATCTTATGGCATATGCAATGATGTTTATGCGTGATATCGGCAGAATTGAGGATGCCG
>JAZUOQ010000098.1:0-3804 GCA_045604775.1 Eubacteriales bacterium | reverse complement strand
ACCTGCAACTGCCATTGTGATATTCGTTGCGTAACACCCTAACTTTACTCGTTTTATTTTCGTATCCATAAAAAACTCCATTTATAAATTTGTTTGATTATAGCACAACAAAATATAAAAATCAAACAAAAAATGACACTTTGAAAGTGTCATTTTTTGTTTATGAAAGAAGATCGCATATAATGTTTGAAATCTCAGTGGGATTTTCAAGTGTCATACCACCGATAAGTCTTGCCTGTGCGTACAGTATCTTTGCATAATTTGAAAGTGCGTCTTTATCATCAGCAAGTGATTTGATTTTTTTGGCAATCGCATGGTCTGCGTTGATTTCAAGAATAGTTTGCGCTTTTACAGCACCCGATTCCGGCATTTTGTTAAGAACTTTTTCCATACCGAGTGAAATACCACCCTCTGAAGTAACGTTTACCGGATGATTTTTAAGCGTCTTGGTAAATCGAACTGCATTTACAGACTCACCGAGTGCATCTTTCATTATATTAAATATAGACTCTGACTGTTTATTTTCATCTTCAAGCACTTTTTTCTCATCATCAGAAAGAAGATCAAGTTGTTCATCATTTACATTAACAAACTCTTTTTCGTCATAATTCATAAGGATTCGAAGCGCAAATTCATCCACATCGTCTGTAAGATAAAGTACTTCATAGCCTTTTTCGCGTACTGCTTCAACTTTGGGAAGCATATCGATTTTATCAACTGTTTCACCTGTTGCATAGTAAATTGATTTCTGTTCCTCTTTCATACGTGAAACATATTCTTTTAGCGAAACATATTTTTTATCTGAAGACGATTTGAACAGTACAAGATCTTTAAGAACATCTTTATGCATACCGTAATCAGAATATAAACCGTACTTTAATTGGATACCGAATGCATCAAAGAATTTCTCATAATTTTCACGATCGTCCTTTAACATTTTTGAAAGCTCGTTCTTGATTTTCTTTTCAATGTTTTTTGCAATATTTTTAAGTTGAGCATCGTGCTGTAAAAGTTCACGTGAAATATTAAGTGACAGGTCTGCACTGTCTGCAACACCGCGTACAAAGCTGAAGTAGTCAGGAAGCAGGTCGGCACACTTATCCATTATAAGAACACCGCTTGAATAAAGCTGAAGACCTTTTTCAAATTCCTTTGTATAGTAATCGTATGCCGGATGTGCGGGGATAAACAACAAAACATCACTTGTTGTCACACCTTCGAATTTGGAGTGAATAACCTTTAATGGAGCTTCATAATCCATAAATTTTTCACGGTAAAAACCTGCGTACTCCTCGTTCGTGCAATCTGATGCTTTTTTCTTCCAAACAGGGATCATACTGTTAAGGGTCTCAACCTCAATAACAGTATCAAACTCTCCCTCCTTATCTTCACGGGGTACACTTTTTTCCATATCCATACGGATAGGATAACGCAGATAGTCGGAATATTTTTTCACAAGTGCGCGAATACGGTATTTTTCCAAAAATTCTGTATAGTTTTCGTTATCCGTATCTTCTTTTATATGAAGCGTAATAACTGTACCGTTTGTATCTTTGGAAGCTTCCTTTACAGTATAACCGTCAACACCTGTAGAATGCCATTCATAAGCAGTATCTTGTCCAAATGCGCGGCTAAGCACTGTAATATCATCACTCACCATAAAAGCAGAATAGAAACCAACACCAAACTGACCGATAATGTCTATATCCTCTTTGGACTCTTCATTATTTTTAAAATCAAATGAACCGCTTTTTGCAATTGTGCCAAGGTTATTTTCCAGTTCTTCCCTTGTCATACCGACACCGTTATCTTCTATACGGATGGTACGATTTTCTTTATCTACCGACAAATCAATTGCAAATTCACCTCTTTCAATGCCAACTGTGTTATCTGTCAATGAACGATAATACAATTTGTCAATAGCATCACTGGCATTGGACAAAAGCTCACGCAGAAATATTTCCTTATGAGTGTATATTGAGTTAATCATCATATCAAGGAGTTTTTTAGATTCTGTTTTGAATTGTTTTTTTGCCATTTCCATCACCTTATATAATAAAAATTAGCAGTCTATCATTAAGACTGCTAATTTATTGTAGCACATAATTTGAAAAATTCAAGAGTTTTAATAAAAATTATTTTTTGTTTTTAGTAAAATGATTATAACACCAGACTCCAATAAGGCTTATTGCAATAGTTACAGCAAAAACCACAATGGCAAGAACATAGTTCTTAATACCAAGTGCGTTACCGCCGACTGTTGAAGTAACTATAGATGGCAAACGTGCAAGAGTGGTAATGAGAATAAAATCTCGGTTCGATATTTTTGTAAGACCTAAAAGGTAAATACACAAATCTTTAGGCGTGCCGGGTAAAAGAAATATGACCCAGAAAAGAATATTTCTTTTTTTATCGTCAGCAAGAATCTTAAGACTGTTGATCTTACTTACCGGATAAAAAACCTCTACAACACGTATACCGTATTTACGAACAAATGCAAAAACAGCAACAGCACCTAACATTCCACCTATCAAGCATAGAACCGTACCCTCGATAGCACCGAAAGCATATCCGGCTCCGATTTCAAGAGGTTCACCGGGTATTATAGCAAATATTACCTGTACGACTACCATACCGATAAAAATAAGTCTGCCGAATATTTCTTTAGAGTCTATCCAATCACGAAAATACTCCGGTTGTTCTGCAAGCTTTATCATAGGTCTGCCTATAAACCAGCATACAAGTGCCACAAACAATACAAAAACTATTATTGATACTGCACCTAAAAGTTTTTGGTGTTTTTGTGTGAATTTTTCTTTCATTTTTTAGAATAAGCCTAAAATCTTTCCGTCGGGTGTGACATCTATTTTTTCTGCTGCAGGGACTTTTGGAAGACCGGGCATTGTCATAATATCACCTGTGAGTACTACCACAAAACCTGCACCTGCAGAAACACGAACATTTCTTACGGTTACAGTAAAGTTTTCAGGAGCACCCAGTTTTGTCGGATCATCCGAAAAACTATACTGTGTTTTTGCGACACAAACAGGCAGACAACCAAATCCAAGTTCTGTAAGTTCAGCAAGTTGCTTTTTGGCAACAGGAGTAAAGTTTACACCTGTACCGCCATAGATTTTAGTTGTAATCTTTGTGATTTTTTCTTCGAGAGAGTCATCACTTTCATAACTGAAAGTAAAATCGCCTTTTTCTTCTTCACAAAGTCGTACAACCTCTTTTGCAAGCTCCTCACCGCCCTTGCCGCCGTCTGCCCATACAGTTGAAAGAACAACATTAACACCGAGTGCACGGCATTTTTCAATAATGAGGTTTATCTCAGCATCAGTATCAGTTGGAAAACGGTTGACAGCAACGACAGAGGGCAGCTTATAAACGTTTTTGATATTGGATACGTGACGCAATAAGTTTGGAACACCCTTTTCAAGTGCTTCAAGATTTTCTGTACCGAGTTCTGTTTTAGCAACACCACCGTGCATTTTAAGAGCGCGAACTGTAGCAACAATAACTACAGCTGAAGGTGTAAGACCTGCTGCACGACACTTTATATCAAGGAATTTTTCAGCACCAAGATCGGCACCAAAACCTGCTTCTGTGACTGCATAATCACCGAGTTTTAAAGCAAGTTTTGTAGCAGTTACAGAGTTACAGCCGTGTGCGATATTTGCAAAAGGACCGCCGTGAACAAGAGCCGGTGTACCTTCGAGTGACTGAACCAGATTAGGCTTTAAAGCATCCTTAAGCAGTGCAGTCATAGCTCCTGCAAGTCGGAGGCCAAGCGGTCTTAGG
>JAZUOQ010000097.1:0-4349 GCA_045604775.1 Eubacteriales bacterium | reverse complement strand
GATATTTGTAAAGCGTTGTCAGCGAATGCACCAAAAATCACAGACTATCTGTGTGATGATTGCCGCGATCATTTTGCCACAGTCCGTTCACTTTTAGACGGTATGGGTATTGAGTACACGGTTGATCCTACAATTGTACGCGGTCTTGATTACTATAACCGCACGGTATTTGAATTTATAAGTAACAATATCGGTGCACAGGGTACTGTGTGCGGCGGTGGCCGTTATGACGGTATGACCGAACAGTTGGGTGGTGCTTCGTATCCCGGTATAGGCTTTGCGATGGGTCTTGAACGTCTTATGCTGTTGCTTGATGATAAGTATATTCAAAAGCCAACGCCTGACATTTATTTTGCGGCAATGGGTGAGCGTGCAAAGCTTGAGTGTGCCGTTATTACCAATCGGCTTATTTCGGATGGTATATGTGCGGAATATGATCTTATGGACCGATCACTAAAAGCACAAATGAAGTATGCAAATAAAATATGCGCCAAGACTGTAGTTGTTATTGGTGATAACGAACTTGATACGGGTAAGGCGACTATAAAAAATATGCAAACCGGTAATGCCTGTGAGGTAGAACTTAAGGCACTTGATAAACAAATTATAACGGAGATGACAGGAAATGAATAGAACATGCTACTGCGGAGAATTTGATGACTCACTTTTGGGTAAAACAGTTACCGCTTGCGGCTGGGTATCACGTCAGCGTGACCTTGGCGGACTTATTTTTATCGACCTGCGTGACAGAAGCGGTATTATCCAGCTTCAGTTTGATGGAGATATCAGTAAAGAGGCGTTTGATACAGCCTTTAAGATCCGATCGGAATATGTTATTGAGGCAACAGGTACACTGCAAAAGCGCGGCGGTGCCTTTAATAAAGCACTTAAAACAGGCGAACTTGAAATTGCTGTTACTTCTGTTAAGGTACTTGGTAAATCGGAAACACCGCCCTTTGAAATAGTTGAAAACAGCAATGTAAACGAAGAACTTCGTCTTAAATATCGTTATCTTGATCTTCGCCGTCCCGACTTACAGAAAAATATTTTGCTTCGTCATAAGATCGCTAAGGTGACACGTGATTATTTTGACGAGAATGGTTTTATTGAAATTGAAACACCTATGCTTATGAAATCAACACCTGAGGGTGCGCGTGACTACCTTGTTCCCTCTCGTGTTCATAAAGGAAGCTTTTATGCGCTTCCCCAGTCACCGCAGATGTATAAACAGCTTTCAATGGTTGCCGGTTTTGATAGATATATGCAGATCGCACGCTGCTTCCGTGACGAAGATTTACGTGCAGACCGTCAGCCTGAATTTACTCAGATAGACCTTGAAATGTCTTTCGTTGATACCGAAGACGTTCTTGCTATAGGTGAGGGTTATATCAAGCGTGTTTTCAAGGATGTACTTGATGTGGATATTCCAACACCCTTGCCCCGATTGAATTATAAAGATGCAATGGAACGTTACGGTTCGGATAAGCCGGACACAAGGTTCGGTATGGAAATATTTGACCTTACAGATGTTGTAAAAGATTGCGGCTTTGGCGTATTTTCGGGTGCTGTGGCAGATGGTGGCAGTGTTCGTGCGATAAATGTCAAGGGCGGTGCTCAGAAACTCACACGTAAAGAAATTGATAAGCTTACTGAGCATGCTCGTGGCATCGGCGCTAAAGGACTTGCTTTTATCCGTATTACTGAGGATGGAACTGCTTGCTCATTTTCTAAGTTTATGACAGAAGATGAAATGAATAATATCCTTTCTGTTTCAAATGCTCAAACAGGCGACGTAATACTTATTTGTGCAGATACAAAAAATTCTGTCGTTCTTTCTACACTTGGTGCTATCCGCTTACTTGCAGCCGATAAACTGGAAATCAAGCGTGAGGGTTTTGCACTTTTGTGGATAACCGAGTTCCCGTTCTTTGATTGGGATGAGGATAATAAATGCTTTGTTGCAATGCACCATCCCTTTACATCTCCTATGGATGAGTGTCTTGACTATCTTGAAACAGATAAAGCAAAGGTACGCGCAAAAGCTTACGATCTTGTACTCAACGGTATAGAACTGTCAAGTGGATCTATCCGTATCACTGACCCTATGCTTCAGGAACGTATGTTTAATATGCTTGGTATGACTAAGGAAGAAGCTGAACTCAAATTCGGTTTCCTTATGGGCGCATTTAAGTATGGTGCTCCTCCTCACGGTGGTATGGGTATTGGTCTTGACAGGCTTGTAATGCAAATGGTAAATGCACCCAGCCTGCGTGATGTAGTTGCATTCCCCAAAGTTCAAAATGCATCTGAACTTATGAGTGAGTGTCCGTCAGAAGTATCACTTGATCAGCTTAATGAACTTGGAATTAAAATCAAGGTAGAAAATAATTAACAGATTATTAACCTATAGCGGTATACTCTGTGATAATATAACAATGTTAAAATATGTTTTGAGGAGGTATAGCCATGATAGAGGTAAAGAATATCGTTAAAAAATATGGCGATAAATACGCTGTAAATGATATCTCATTCACCGTAAACCAAGGCGAAATTGTTGGCTTTCTCGGCCCTAACGGTGCCGGTAAATCTACAACGATGAATATACTTACAGGCTATCTGTCCGCAACCTCGGGCTCTGTCAAAATCGACGGTGCCGATATCCTTGAAGAGCCTACCAAGGCTAAAAAGATGATCGGATTTCTGCCGGAACTTCCGCCTCTTTATATGGATATGACTGTTGGGGAGTATCTTGACTTCGTTTATGACTTAAAGGGATGTAAGTTCCCTAAAAAGCCGCATATACAGGAAATATGTGAACTTATACAGATAACGGATGTATATAACAGAATGATAAAGAACTTATCAAAAGGTTATAAACAACGTGTTGGTTTTGCTCAGGCGCTTATCGGCAATCCGCCAGTGCTTGTGCTTGATGAGCCAACGGTTGGTCTTGATCCGCGTCAGATAATAGAAATAAGAAATCTTGTTAAAAAGTTAGGAAAAACACATACAATAATTTTATCTACACATATTCTGCAGGAGGTACAGTCGGTTTGTGACCGTATCATCGTTATAAATAAGGGTAAGCTTGTTGCAGACGGTGATACTGAACGCCTTACATATAAGACTTCGGGTAATCGTAAGTTTATTGTAAGAATCAGCGGTCCCAAATCAGAAATAATCAAGTTGCTTCGTTCTCTTGACAGTGTCACTTATGTTGAGGCGCTTTCATCAAAAGAGGCCGGCTCGTTTGATTATCTTGTAGAATCATTGCCTGATGTAGATATCAGAAAAATGATGTTTACGGCTCTTGCTAAAAAAAGCTGGCCTATTTTGGGTCTTCGTTCAATGGATATGTCACTTGAGGATGTATTTGTTCAGCTTATAACTAACGAAACAGGGGAGGGGGCAGAATAATGTTTGCAGTTTTAAAAAGAGAACTTCGATCATATCTAACATCGCCTGTCGGTTACTCGTACTTGTTCATTTTTACCCTTGTTACCGGTTATATATTCTGGGTCAACAATATAACAG
This sequence comes from Eubacteriales bacterium, assembly GCA_045604775.1. Classification (GTDB taxonomy): domain Bacteria; phylum Bacillota; class Clostridia; order Oscillospirales; family QAKW01; genus RGIG9041. The sequence goes on along the minus strand of JAZUOQ010000097.1, from coordinate 815 downwards.
CAGGCTCGACTGACACTATAAGCTACTTTGCGTGGACGCGCTATATTCTTATAATTACTATTCCGCTTCTTGCAATGAAGTTGTTTCCGGAAGAACGTAAAAACAAAACCGACCAAATACTTATAACTGCACCTATCAGTATATCAGGTATGGTAATGGGTAAATTTCTGGCGGCTTATGCAATGTTTCTTATAGGTTTTATACCCTCAATTGTGAATATGCTGTTTTTAGCATCTGTCGGTTACCTTGAAGTAGGTATAGTTTTAGGTAACTATATAGGTATTATGTTTGTAGGTGCGGCATTCCTTGCAATTGCAATGCTTATGTCCGTTCTTACCGAGAGTATGATAACAGCATTTATTATGGGTGCGTTTTCCCTTGCTTTCTTTGCAGTTGCGGACTATGTTTCCAAGGATTGCTACCACAATTATCATCCAATTCAAAATCAAAACTACTCTTTATCTCTTTATAAATACTTTTATACAATTGTGTATCCGTTATTGGATCTTCGAACAAATACAATAATCTGTATCTATTCCCCTTGCCTTCTTTATTATGAGAGAACGTAGTGTAACTAACCGTAGGTTTATATTTTAGAGAATCGAGCAATGTAACTAATGAACAATCAACACAACCATCCATATCAAACATAACCATAGGCGTAGATATAAATCTTTCATAAGTTCGATCACGTTGGGTGATGGATGTGGTATAATCATCGCAGAAATTAGCACTAAATACATATCCCCCACGAATATGATTAATTACTTCATCAATATTCAGATCCTTGCGTTTGTAATTTATCTTTCTTATCT
>JAZUOQ010000096.1:0-4273 GCA_045604775.1 Eubacteriales bacterium | reverse complement strand
CTGGTGGTACAGATGATAGTTTCGGTATTGAAGTTGCAGCACTTGCTGGCGTTGATAAATGGATTGTTAAGCGTGCCAAAGAAATATTAAAAGAACTTGAAACTGAAGGTAAAATCAAAGTTATTACTAAATATGAATCGCAAGACAATCAGATGTCCTTATTAAGTTTAAGTAATTCTGATATAATTGATGAATTAAAATCTCTAGACGTAAGTACGATTACGCCTATTGAAGCGATGTCAATACTATTTAATTTATCTAATAAAGCAAAACAGTAATTGGTGATAAAATGGGAATAATTAATTTACTTGACAAAAATCTTGCAAATATGATTTCAGCCGGTGAGGTAGTTGAACGTCCGGCAAGTGTGGTTAAAGAACTTGTTGAAAATTCACTTGACAGCGGTTGTAATAATATAGTTATAGAAATAAAAAACGGCGGTAAAACTTATATCCGTGTAACAGATGACGGTTGTGGTATGCTACCCGAGGATGCAAGAACAGCTTTTCTTCGTCATGCAACAAGTAAAATTTCTACTGCCGACGATTTATTCAATATTAAGGCAATGGGTTTTAGAGGTGAGGCACTTGCAGCTATTTCCTCTGTATCAAAAGTAGAACTTCTGACATCACGTTCTTTGGAACATTACCGTACACCCCTAAGCGTGTAAGGAGGTCGTGAACTCTGTTTTGAAGAAGTAGGATTACCAATAGGTACAACCATTATAGTGAGAGATTTATTCTTTAACACACCTGCACGTTTGAATTTTATGAAAAAAGATTCAACTGAAAGCGCTGCTATAATTTCTCTTATAAATAAACTTGCGATTTGTAATGATTCTGTTTCATTTAAACTAATTGTTGATAATAAAACTGTTCTTAATACTAACGGGAATAACGATCTTTTACAGACGGTATACTCAGTGCTTGGTGGTGATATTGCAGAGAGTATGGTTGAAGTTTGTGGTTCACGAAATAATTATTCTATATATGGATACATAGGACTTCCCAACTGTAACAGATCAAACAGAAATTATCAGTTTATATATATTAATAATCGACTGGTAAAAAGCGCAACAGTTAATGCTGCAATTGATCGTGCCTATAAAAACCTTTTAATGAATGGTAAATATGCTGTTTTAGTTCTTAAAATTAATGTTCCTTTAAACTCGGTAGATGTTAATGTTCATCCTACAAAAATGGAAGTAAAATTTAAAGATGAACAATATGTTTTTGAACTTGTTTACTACACACTAAAAAATATTCTTGCTCAAGAACGAAAACTTGATGAAATAATAAAAAAAGACTGTATTGAGAATATTCCTATAAACGAAAATCAAATGCATGTTGTACACGAAAATTCTCTTTTTAAAGCCGACTTTGTTAATACGAATGTTGATGCCAACGATACTGATCAGAATAAAGACAGCAATAGTTTTATAAGTGATATAACAAAGATTTATGATAAAGAATCTAAAGAGGTATTTCCGGGGACTCCTGTATCAAAAAAAAATGTGTCAATCAATTTTAGCGTGCTTGATAAGGGCTTCGATGCTCGAAAAGTGCAACTTGAAATTGATGAGTTATCAAACGATTTCAAAGACTCCAAAAAGGAAGCTGTATCTCTTTTAAGTCCTGAACTACCGATTAAATATATAGGTGAATTGTTTAAAACTTATATTGTTATTGAATGTGGTTTTAGCTTTTATCTTGTTGACAAGCATGCAGCGCACGAAAGAATTTTGTTTAATAAAATATATGATGAATATCTTTCATCAGAAAGATATGTACAGGAATTTATTTGTGCACTTCCTATTACTCTTTCTCCTGAAGAAGCCGATTTTGTAAGATTAAATAAGGATACTTTTGAAAAACTTGGATATATCTATGATGAATTTGGCGACACAGATATACTTTTGCGTGCAGTTCCTTATGTCTTGTCAACCGGTGATGCCATTCCTGCTTTTATGGAACTTGTTAATATACTGTCTGAGAATATTAACGAAACTATGACTGAAATTGAAAATAAAAATATTAGAATGCTTTCTTGTAAGGCGGCAATAAAAGCCGGTTATGACAGCAGTGATGACGAGTTGAAACAATTTATAAGAACTCTTCTTAATGAAAGTAATGCTAATTATTGCCCGCATGGAAGACCTATTTACTGTGAATTTACAAAAGAAAGCATAGAAAAAGCTTTTAAGAGGATCGTGTAATGTCAGATAATGTAATAGTGATTTGTGGGCCGACAGCATCAGGAAAAACTGCGTTATCTGTTGAAATTGCAAAAAAAATAGGAGCAGAAATTGTTTCTGCTGATTCTATGCAGATATATAAGGAAATGAATATCGGTACCGCAAAACCTGATTTTAATGAGCGCAGAGGTGTTACTCATTATATGATGGATGTTATATCTGTTACTGAAAATTACAATGTATCGAGATATGTTACAGAGGCGGGTTTATGCATAGATGAACTTCTTTCTAAAGGTAAACGTGTTATTATAACAGGTGGTACGGGACTGTATATTGATTCTTTGATCAACAATACAAATTTTTTTGAAATTGAAAATGATTATGAGTACCGTGAAAATTTAATTAACATATCCAAAAATGATCAAAATGCTTATATTTGGAATGAACTTTGTACAATTGATCCTGTAACTGCAAATAAACTTCATATCAATGATACAAAGCGAATTATACGTGCTTTAGAGGTTTTTCATGTTACCGGTAAACGTATATCTGATATTCAAACAGAAAGTATAAGACAGAGAAAATATACACCGGTATTTATTGGTTTAAATTATAGAATCAGAGATATTCTTTATGAGCGAATAGAAAAACGTGTTGATTTTATGATAGAATCAGGACTTCTGGATGAATGTTTGGATCTTTTGTCATATGATTTATCTGATACTGCACGTGCTGCAATAGGTTATTCAGATATATTTGATTGTATAAATGGCAAACTTTCTTTAGAGGATGCGGTTGTATTAATCAAAAAGAAAACGCGTAACTATGCGAAGCGTCAGCTTACATGGTTTAGAAAAAATGACGAAATTAAGTGGTTTTACGCTGACGATTACAGTTCTTTTGAAGAACTGACTGACAGTGTATACTCCTATATTTCAGAGGTGTAAATTGAAACGTAAATTTGACTTTATAAAATTCTTAATAACTTTATTTTTAATTTTTTTAATATGTGTTGTACTGTATCAAGCGTATTCGTATTTATATACATCTGTTTCTACAGAATATGCCGTTGAAATTGATTGCGAGGATACAATAAGTGTTTCCGGGTATTTTATTAGAGACGAGTCGGTGATTAATACCGGCAACTCAAAATATATTGATCTTGTGATTGCAAACGGTGGAAAGGTTGCTAAAAGCGGTACTATAGCTAATGTTTATTCAACAGAAGATGCTGCTAAGATTCAAACACAGATACGTGAATTACAGTCAAGTATTGATGAATATAAGACTGTAATTTCAGCTTCTTCAAACTACAACAACTACACCTCATATTCAAACGAAATAAAAAAAGAAGCTCTCAGTATATTTGATAATCTTGCTAAGTCTGATCCTACTAATGCTTTTGTAAGTGCATCAAATTTTACAACTGCTGTAATAAAAGAAAAAATCTCAAAAGGTGAGATATCTGATTATAGTGATAAGCTTGATGTTCTTGAAGCTGAAATGGATGCACTCAAAAGTAAGTCCGGTTCTGTTACAAATTATATAACCTCTCCTGTATCCGGTTATTTTACATATAAGGTTGATGGTTTGGAAGATGTAATAAATATTGATATGTCTAAAAATTTTACAAAGTTGGCATATGATAATATAGTTTCTGCGTGTTCAAATAGTAAAACAACATACAATTCCATTGGCAAAGTCGTAAAGGGAAGTGAATGGCGTGTTTGTTTTAAGTCAGAACTTCATAAGTTTGAAAAAACCGATGTCGGCGATATAATATATATTCGTATCCCTTCTGTTACAAACAGTAAAATTAAATGCTCTGTTGTTGAAAAATACGCTGATAGTGAAGATGTTTATATTGTGCTTGAATCTAATATGGTTTCAGGAGATTTGCTGTCTCAGCGTGTTTGTGAAGTTGATGTTATACTCGATTCATATACCGGTCTTAGAATTGATAAAAATGCAATAAGAAAAGTTGATGGTAAAGATGGAGTTTATATTAATGTTAACGGCATATTAAAATACGTTGAAGTGAAAATTCTTTATATTGGTTCTACAAGTCGGATCGTAGCC
>JAZUOQ010000095.1:0-7742 GCA_045604775.1 Eubacteriales bacterium | reverse complement strand
ATTATTGGGATGTCCTTCGTCTTTGGTTTGAAATTAAGGCAGGGCTTGTAAAAGCAAAGGAATACGGTGAATACGAAAGTATTGGTATTGATACCTGGGGAAGTCGGAGGCCAAGCGGTCTTAGGAAGACAACTCTAGGTTGCAACTCCTTGGCTCACAGAACGACATGGCTACGATCCGACTTATTATTGGGATGTCCTTCGTCTTTGGTTTGAAATTAAGGCAGGGCTTGTAAAAGCAAAGGAATACGGTGAATACGAAAGTATTGGTATTGATACCTGGGGTGTCAGTTTCGGTGTTATCGATAAGGACGGCTCACTTATGAGTAATCCTCTTCATTACCGTGACCTATCCTTTGATGAAGCCAAAAAAGAATTTTTAAAAGATTTCACATTTGAAAAGTTATACGGAATTACAGGTATACAAGAACTCTCTTTCAATACTGTTTTCCAGCTTGCTGCGATGAAAAAGAATAAGGGATATATTCTTGATAATGCCGGTAAAATCGTTCTTATTTCCGATCTTTTAAATTATTTCCTTTCAGGTAAACTGTCTGCAGACTATTCAATGGCATCTACAACAGCACTTATGGATGTAAACAAGCGTGATTGGGATAAGGAAATATTTCAAGCCCTCGGTATAGACTCATCGCTTATGTGCGATATTGTAATGCCGGGTACAGTTGTCGGTAATCTTACTGATTCTATTTGTAAAGAACTTATGATAAAACCTGCAAAGGTTATATCAGTAGCTTCCCATGATACCGCCAGCGCTGTGGTTTCAGTTCCTACAAATAAAAAGCATGCAGCATATATCAGTTGCGGAACATGGTCTCTTTTTGGTACTGAACTTGATACACCAAATACTACTGATGCAGCACGTTTTGCTAACTTCACAAACGAAGGTGGCTATAACGGTTCTATTCGATTTCTTAAAAACATTATGGGTCTTTGGCTCATTCAGGAATCCCGCAGGCACTGGGCAAGAATGGGACAGCAATACAGTTTTGCCGACCTTGAAAAAATGGCTCTTGAATGTAAGCCGTTTGAAAGCATTATCGATGTTGACGATCCCCGCTTTTCACCTCCCGGCGATATGCCCGGCAGAGTACGTGATTTTTGCCGCGAAACAGGACAAAAGGTACCTGAAACGGTTGGTGAGGTTATGCAGTGCATATACTGTTCACTTGCATTGAAATATCGTGAAACCTTTGAGAATATGCAGGAAATATGCGGCATAAAATGTGATGCGATACATATGGTAGGCGGCGGTATAAAAGATACCCTTCTCTGTCGTCTTACAGCATCAGCTTGCGGTGTTGAAGTTAAGGCAGGACCTGTTGAAGCAACAGTGATCGGTAACATCGCAACACAGTTTATGGCTCTTGGTTATATTAATTCTATAGAGGAAGCACGTGAGATCATTGCAAATTCCTTTGAAGTCAAGACTTATTCACCTACAGATAAAGACCTTTTTGATGCCGGTTACGAGAAATATAAATCTGTCAAAATCAAGTAAAATTGTCTTGACAAGTGCATATGTAAACTTTATAATAAGTGAGATAAGATAGAGGCGCGAAAACGATTAACCTTACGCCAGTCGGCAGACATTGATCGTAAGGTAAGGCAATTTCGCCGAACTGTTTAGTCAGGCATGGCTTAACAGTGGCAGTGCAGGGAATACCTGTAATGCTCTTAGCGGTATATTTCCGCTTTGGCGCTATCTTGCTGTGCATACATAATATGTATCAGTAAGGCAGTCGCCTTACTGATATTTTTTTGGAGTGAATTTATGAACGAAAATATGCTTAAAATTGAAGGAGTATCTGTTGATACACTTGTAAAAAAAGTCGGTACACCGCTTATTGTGTATAACGAACGTGCGCTTATAGATCGTTTGAACGAGTTTAAAACAAGCTTTGTGCACCCTGAACTTGAAACCCAGATAGTATATGCAAGTAAAGCTTTTTCCTGTATTGCAATGCTTGAACTTGTCAAAAATGCAGGCTGCGGTCTTGACGTTGTAAGCGGCGGTGAACTTGCAATGGCTGCAAAGGCAGACTTTCCAATGGGTGAGATAGTTTTCCACGGCAACAACAAAACACCCTGTGAAGTAAGACAGGCGATCAATCTGGGTGTAGGCAATATAGTTATTGACAGTGTAATGGAATTTGAAGAGGTGCGCCGTGCCGCAACTGAACTCGGTAAAAAAACCTCAGTAATTGTGCGTGTAAATCCGGGTATTGAAGCAGATACGCATAAATATATCATTACTGCCAGTATTGACAGCAAATTTGGTATTTCTATTTACGAGACAGATACAATTCTCGGTATGATAAAAGAGATAACTGAGTGTGAGTATCTAGAATTTGGCGGTATACATATCCATATCGGTTCTCAGATCTTCGGTATTGATCCGTTTATAGCAGCCGTTCGTAAAATGATGGATTTTGTGGCTTTGGTAGAAAATAACGGATTTCCTGTAAAAACGCTCGATCTTGGCGGCGGCTTTGCGGCCACCTATATTGATACGGACACACCGTTGCCTATCAACCTTGTATGTAACCATATCCTTATAGAGTGTGCAAACCAGATAAAACGCCTTGGACTTTCCACTAAAAAAATAATGGTCGAGCCGGGCAGAAGTATGGTTGCAGAAGCCGGTACTACTCTGTATACAGTCGGTTATTCCAAAAAGACCGCAAACAAAAAGTTTGTGTTTGTTGACGGTGGTATGGCGGATAATATCCGTCCCGCTCTTTATGGTGCACTTTACAGATGTGATGTCGCAAACAAAATGACTTCACCACGTACTGATAAGGTCACCGTTGCGGGTAAATGTTGTGAAAGCGGCGATATTCTTGTTGAGGATACAATGCTTCCCGAAACAGCACCCGGTGATATCCTTGCAGTGTATACCACTGGTGCTTATGGCTATAGTATGGCAAGCAACTATAACCGTTTAGGTCTTCCGCCCGTTGTCTTTGTTAAGGACGGTAAAGCAAGATGTGTAATTAACAGACAATCATATGAAGATATGTGGCGTCTTGATACAAATACAGAAATAGATTTATAAGGAGATAATTATGAATATCAAAAACTTAAAAGGTTCAATAGTGGCACTTGTAACACCATTTAATCCGGATGGTTCAGTAAACTTTGATAAGCTGGGTGAGCTTATTGAATTTCATATCGAAAATAAAACAGATGCACTTCTTATACTTGGTACAACAGGTGAATCTTCTACTATGACACACGAAGAGGACGATGCTGTGTGCGAGTACACTGTTAAAAAAGCAGCAGGAAGAATTCCTGTTATCGCAGGCAGTGGTTCAAACTGCACACAGACAATGATTGATAAGAGTGTGTCTTATGAAAAACTTGGTGTTGACGGTCTTCTCATAATCTCACCGTATTATAACAAGGCAAATGAGGAGGGTATGTATCAGCACTTTAAAATGGTTGCTGATGCTGTTAATATCCCTTGCATACTTTATAATGTCCCAGGCAGAACAGGTTGCAGCATTTCAGAAAATGTCATTGCAAGACTTAAAGATCATCCCAATATTATGGGTATTAAAGAAGCTTCGGGAAATATGAGTTATACAGCAAAGATCGCACGCTATGTAAGTGAGGATTTTAAACTTTACTGTGGTAATGATGATATCGTTATTCCTACAATGTCACTTGGCGGCAGCGGTGTGATTTCTGTTTGGGCAAACGTGATGCCGCGCGAAACACACGATATGGTAATGGACTTTTTAAACGGTGATGTTGAAAAGGCTGCGCAGACTCAGCTTAAATATCTTGACCTTATAAACGATCTCTTTATTGAAGTAAACCCCATTCCTGTAAAAGAGGCAATGAATATTATGGGTATGCAAGTCGGCGGTTTCCGTTTTCCGCTTTGTAATATGTCTGAAGCCAATAAGGAAAAACTTAAGGCTTCAATGCAAAAAGCAAAATTAATATAACTAAAACAAAAGTCTTGAAAATTAATTTTCAAGACTTTTAAATTTTTTTAGCATAAATAAATAGTCAATGGCAATAGGTATAAGTCCGAATAGCCAAGCACATGGGTTTGCAAAGCAAACACCGGCAAATCCGAATATAGGCGCAAGCATAAGTGCTGTGCCGCCTCTGCCTATGATTTCTGTAAAACCTGATATCATTGGCATCAATGCGCGTCCTACAGGTTGAAGCGCGCTTTTTAGGACAACAAGAGGTGAAAGGATACAACTGAGTACTGTATTTACGATAATGTAGTAATAGCCGTCACTAAGTATAATGTTGTACTCTTGAGCAGTAACGCCATCGGGACTGATTATCAAGCCAAGTGCTGTTTTACCAATAATAACCATAATAATTGTTCCAATAACTGTCCAGCCCCAGCCCATTAAAAGAGATTTCATAACGCCATTTTTAATTCGTTCATATTCTTTTGCACCGTAGTTTTGAGCTACATAAACCGATACTGCAGCACCTAACGATATATATGGCTGTATAATAAACTGTTCAAGCTTGTTTGCAGCAGTGTATGCTGCAACAGCAAGCGTATTAAGTCCGTTATATACAAACTGAGTTATTATTCCACCGATTGATATTACCATATTCAAAAATGCCATCGGCAAGCCTGTTGTAAGCAAATTTAAAACAAGGTTACCGTTATATTCAAAGTCTTCTTTTGTTATATGTAACAGAGGTACTTTCTTTATTATATAAACCACACAGCATATACTTGATATCAGCTGTGCTGCAACTGTTGCAATACCTGCACCGTCTGTACCAAAGCCAAATCCTACGATAAGCACATAGTCAAGTATAATATTAATTATGCACGCAACAATCAAAAAGTATAGCGGCGTTTTGGAGTCACCCAGAGCCCTAATCATATTGGACAACAGATTATAAACCGCAGTTGCAATAAGGCCTGCAAATATCCATATGATATAATCATATGACATTTGAATAATATCAGAAGGTGTGTTGAGAAGCCTTAGTATCGGCATTGCAAACCCTGTTGTTAGTGCTGTGATTATAATCGAAATAATAACAGTCAACACAATGCTAAGTGCAAAGCTTTGTTTAACACCATGCATATCTTTGGCACCAAAACGTTGTGCCATAACTGCAGAAAAGCCTGTAGTCAAAGCTTGTATGGCACCGCTTGCAAACCAAACAAGGCTACCCGTTGCACCCACTGCCGCCAGCGCCTGCACATTAAGTGTCTGACCTACAATGACTGTGTCGGCTATATTATAGAACTGCTGAAACAGATTTCCTATAAGATACGGGATAGTGAACATAAGGATCATTTTAGTAGGTGAGCCTTTTGAAAAATCGGTTGTCATATTTTACACCTCCAAGAAAATATTATAGTGTAGCATTTAACGATTTTCAATAGTTATAGTTTCGAAAAATTTTCTTTATATTCACTTGGTGTTATTCCGGTTTCGCGCTTGAACACCGAAGAAAAATAATTCTGATTTGAAAACGAGAGTATATTACTTGTTTCACTAATACTTTTGCCTATGTTAAGCAACCTCATTGCAGTTTTTATCTTTAACTTGATAAAGTATTTGTGGATGCCTATGTCAGAATATATTGCAAATACACGTTTTATTTGTGATACACTGAAATTACATCTGTTTGCAATTTCGTTTTTCCATTTTGCACCTGAGCTTTTTTATATAAAATTTATTTTTTATTTAATAGACATATATATTTAACTATATTATAATGAGTATATCACTATAAATGTCAGGAGACAATAGAGAATGAAAAAATTAAGAGTCGGACTTATCGGTATGGGACAAAGAGGTAAAAGTCTTTTGAAAAACATTTTTCTTAATATGCAGACAGTTGATGTAGTAGCAGTCTGCGATCTGTATCAGGATAGAATAGATGAAGCTATAAAACTTTGCAAAGAAAAAGGTAACGTTATACCTTATGGTACATTAAATTCAAGTGAGGTTATAAACCATCCTGATGTAGATGTTGTATTTATTATTACAGGTTGGATATACCATATTCCCCTTGCTATAGAGTGTATGGAAGCAGGTAAGCCTGTCGGTGTTGAAGTTGCCGGTGCGTATAGCATCAAGCAGTGTTGGGATCTTGTGAATACTTACGAAAAGACAAAAACTCCTGTAATGCTTCTTGAAAATTGTTGTTATGGCAGACGTGAACTTATGTGTCTCAATATGGCGAAACAAGGTGTTTTTGGTGAGATTGTTCATTGCGACGGTGGATACTGTCACGATCTGCGCGATGAATTATGTGACAGTATTACAAATGGTCATTATAGACTTACTGATTATATAAACCGTAACTGTGAAAACTACCCTACTCACGAAATAGGACCGATTGCGCGAATACTTGACATTAATAGGGGTAACAGATTTTTAACTCTATCTTCGTTTGCATCAAAATCAGCAGGCCTTAAAGAGTTTGTAAAGGATAATATAGATAAATACGGTGAGCTTAAGGAGACTCAGTTTGATCAAGGTGATATTGTTACTACGGTTATTACATGTGCAAACGGCCAAACTGTACGTATTACTCTTAATACTACTCTTCCGCGTTTCTACTCTCGTCATTTCACTGTTCACGGTACAAAGGGTATCTATGAAGAAAATAATGATTCAATATTTTTAAATGGCGATAAAGATCATTGGGCGTGGCAAAAACACTGGGGAAATGCTAAGGATTACGAAGAAAAATATGAACATCCGGTCTGGAAGGAATTTTTAAATAACGGTGTACGTGGTGGCCATGGCGGTATGGACTGGTTAGTTATGAACGATTTTATTGATTCTCTTTTAGAAAATAAGCCTATGCCAATTGATGTATATGATATGGCGACATGGATGGTTATTTCAGTGCTTAGTGAAAACTCTATAGCAAAAGGCGGTATTCCTGTCGAATTTCCCGATTTTACAAACGGTAAATGGATGAATAGCAAATAAAAAACAACAATATTAATTATTACATCTAAAGTCAAGAAATTTGACATTGCGCATTTTGGGTATTATAATACAAATATTATTATTGACAGGAGTAAAACTAATGCCTAATGCCCCATGGCTTAAAAATTACGGTGATGTGCCGTTTAATCTTGAATATTTTAATGGTTCAATGTTTGAAGCGGTAAAACTTATGGCTGACAAGTATCCAAACTTTACAGCATATAGTTTTATGGGAATAAAAACATCATATAGTTTGTTTATAAAAAAAGTGGAAAAATGTGCAAAAGCACTTTTGAAATTTGGAGTAAAGCAGGGTGACAGAATAACTATATGCTTGCCTAACTGTCCTCAGGCAATCATAATGTTTTATGCAATAAACCTTGTTGGTGCAGTTGCTACTATGATTCATCCGTTGTCTGCCGAAAAAGAAATTGAATTTTATTTAAACAATTCAAAAAGCACATTTGCCATAACTCTTGATCAATTTTATAATAAGTTTGAGGCTATACTCCCAAATGTCAGTTTAACTCATCTTGTAATTACTAGTATTGCTGATGCGCTTAATGAACCGCTCAGGACAGGTTATCGTCTTACTGAAGGTAGAAAAATCAAAAAACTACCTTTAGATGCACCTGTTATTATGTGGAATTCATTTTTAAAAAACGGCGATAGTTTAATTGCCAACAACTTTGTAAAGCGTAATAACAGTGCACCGGCAGTTATCCTTTATAGCAAGTCGGGTCGTAGCCATGTCGTTCTGTGGGCCAAGGAGTTG
>JAZUOQ010000094.1:0-3645 GCA_045604775.1 Eubacteriales bacterium | reverse complement strand
GGCGGTGAACTTTCTTTTACATACCTCAAAGGAACGTATACTAAGGGCGAAAACTCCTATAACGAAAAAGCGTACACATTTTCTCTTAAACAGGATGCAAACACATATATCGATGTTACAAGCGGCAATACGCTTTACGGCAGAAAAACCCTCTCTGCTCTTACTTCGCAGTATAAAGCTCCGGCAGGATATCGTGTTGTTGCAGCGGTCAATGGTGATTTTTTTGCCAGCGGTACAGGACTTGCACTTGGACTTGAGGTGAGTGGTGGTGTCCTTAAAAGTTCTAACAATTATAACTATGAAAAAAGCAATGGCAGATACACGCTCGGATTTAAAGCGGACGGTACTGCGGTTGTCGGCGTTCCCAATCTTACAATAAATGTTACAGTGGGTGAAGTTGTTGTAAGCCTTGATAGAGTTAATGCTTATCCTCAGTATAATTTTGTATTGCTGACTGATGATTACGGTGATAAAACATACTGGGATACTGCTTTAAAACACGATGTCATAGTGCTAGAGGGATATGATGATATTGGTATCGGTAAGCATACAGGCTTTAAATTTGTATCTTATCATACAGGCATTACCGAACCTCTTAAAATTGAACAAAATCATTTTTATCTGATAGCGGTCACAAATGATGAGCAGGGGCGAATCAACAAACTTATGAAGGCTATCAATTCCAAAATGCCATCCAAACTCCCTGAAACAGAATTGGTAACAGATCCTGCTTCAGATATAGAATCTACACTTGAAACTGCATCTGAAATTACACCTGAGATAACACCTGAATCAAACCCCACGGTTATAGAGGGTGCTGTATCGGTTCGGGATAATACTGGAGGTTGGTCAGATGTTGTAACGGCGATAGGTGGTGGCAATCTGCTTATAAATAACGGTCAGATGCGTTATCCGGAAACCTATGACAGCAGTATATCTAAAACAATGACTTCGCGTACCGCTGTTGGAATTAAGCCTGATGGTTCGGTGGTCTTTTATGTAGTAGAACGATATAAAAGCGGTAATAATATTATTAGTGCAGGTGTGCCTATCGAGGCGGTGACACAGGCGTTATATAATATGGGGTGTGTTCATGCTATTAATTTTGACGGCGGCGGCTCAACTACTATAAGTGCCGCTGAAAAAGGCGGAAACTGCATAGTTCGAAATTCACCGCAGGATGGTTCTGAGCGCCGTGTTGCAAACTCATTTGTTATTGTGTCAAAGGATACTGCACCTGCAGTTGTCGAGGAATTTGATACCGAACTTGTAACGGTGCCGTATTTTGAGGGGGCAAATCTTTTAAAAGTCAGCCCCGATACACAAAACTACCATATGGGTACAGGTTCTCTTAAAGCGGAATACACTCTTTCCGGTGTAGAAAGCACAGTGGGTTTTGATTTTAAAACACCGTATGATGTAATACCGTACAACAATATTACTGTTTGGCTGGGTGCGGGTTCACAGAATATCGGTATAAGCGCTGTACTTGAAGTGAACGGCAAATATGTTTACCGAAAAATAACACAACTTAATTTTGACGGTTTTAAAAGATTTACAATTGATGTGAGTGATGCACAAAAACTTATCGGTTTTGAGTTTAATTATGAACTTGCTTCCAATAATCAGGGTGCAGTATTTATTGATCGTATAGTTGGATACAGTAATAATATCTCAAATGATACAGAGGCTCCTGCTCTTTCTGTAAATATAACAGGCGGAAATATATCTGCAAGTGCGGTTGATACGGAATATCCGGCATTGAATTCATATGTTGACTATCAATTCACCGATGACGGTGTGATAACTCCCTATACAAAAAATGAAACAGGCGTTAGTTTTGATACAACTGCTATCACAGGTAACAGAGTGGTGAAAACTGTTATTGATGCTTACGATATCGTAGGTAACCGTTCAAGACAAATAATGCTGTTTAAAACCACTGATCATATACAGCCACTTCCATATGCGGACATGACCGAAGGAAAATGGGATGAACTTTATATCAGATACTGTACTCAGACAGGTATAATAAACGGCTTTTCAGAAAATGGTGTCAGCTTGTTTAAAGGCTCTGACAGTGTAACCCGTGCACAGTTCTGTGCAATGCTGGTACGAAAACAAGGCCTTGATGTGAACTTATACGCAGATGTGGTTCTTCCTTATGAGGATATAAGTACTATTCCTGCGTGGGCTTTGCCATATATCAAGGCAGCGTACGCCGAAGGGATAATGACAGGCTCAGGAACTTTTACGGGCATTGCTTTCTATGCTTCCAATAATATTACAAGACAGGAAGCTGCTTGTGCTATTGATCGTATAAATCAAAAAGATACGCGTCTTAATAAATCGGTAAACTATAATGATAATACCGATATTGCAAATTGGGCAAAGGAAGCTGTGCAATCGCTTAGCAAACAAGGCATTCTTGGCGGTGACAGTGACGGTAAATTCTATCCGCTACGAACACTTTCTCGTTCAGAGGCGGCAACCATTATGACAAGAATATAAAAAAAGACCGACTGTTAAAGCTGTGATGTTCTTATCGGAGAAATTGAATATTTTTCAACTTTGGTTAAGAACCAGCATCGCGTTTGTAAGTACAAATACGATTGGGCGGTAGCCCAAACCCACTAACAACAGAAAAGAGAAGATTCGTATCATAACGAGACATCTCTTTCTTTTTGACTGTCAAGTGATATGCTGACTATCATCAGCGTGATATTTTCGCTTTGCGAAAGTGATATTAAGCCCGTACAGCTTAGTGATATTCTATTCGCCTGATAACTTGCGAAGCAAATAACACTCGGCTGAAAGCCGAATATCACTGCGAAGCAATATCACTCGCCGTAGGCGAATAGAGTTGTGTGATACTCCGCTTGGAGTATCACACTAAAGTCGGTCATTTTTTTAAATATCTGTCGTGCAATATTCTTACATAATCTGCTGTCAGATATCCACCCATAGCATTTGAAACACCTGCCCAGGTCATTCCTTTTATGTACCTCGCTTCGAATATCTGTCTTGTTATAGTATGGTCTATAGAGTAAATAAATTGCTCGGTTTTCAGCAAAAGTGCCATGCAACGAAGTTTATTGTTCTCTATCAGTTCAATAAGTTCAGCGCAGTCCTCGTTTTTTTCTTTTAGTTTATTTAGTTGATCCTGCTCTTTTTCTATTTCTTTTTTTAGTAATACATATTGCTTTAATTCTTTTTTAGTGATTTTAGCATTACTTTTTTGCTCAAAACTGCCACTTTCGCATTTAGGACAAACATCGTATCTTTCGGTTCCTACTCCTGTATTTTCATAACCGTCAATGGCTTTTTTAAACGTCGTACCGCAATTTGAACAAGTAAATATTGTTGTTTTCATTTTACGCTTCCTTTCTTACACCCGATTAGCACAACCCCCCTAAAATCAAGGCCTAAAACGTTAATGTTGTTTATATAGTACAGCAAACGTATAGAGTTGTCAAGTGAAAACAACAAAAAATAAAAAATTGTTGACAAACTGTTGTTAATAATTTACACTATATTCAAATGGGGTGGTTAAATGAATAAATTGGGTGAATTTGTAAAAAGAAGACGGCAGGAAATGGGAATGTCACTACGTGAATTTGCATCGGTGTGCGGTATGAGCCATAC
>JAZUOQ010000093.1:0-7185 GCA_045604775.1 Eubacteriales bacterium | reverse complement strand
GTATTTAACTTGCTTTTTAGTCTTAATGTTATTATTTTTTATAATTCTTTCGCACTCTTCTAATATATCCATATTTTCCGGAATTGTACCGTCTTTTATAACAAATATTGCTTGTTCAAAGAATTTACTGTTTGGATTATTGACAATAACAATTTGTTTTCCTATTCCTTTGAGCACATTGTTCATTCCTTTAAAAATTGTATATATATTTTTACCTTTGTACTGTGTTTTATACTGAGTCACGTTTTATAATTTTGGCACACAGAACAGTCATGTCATCATCTAGTTCGGGTGGAGTATTTATATGAGCACAGTCTATTAATTCTTTGGTGATTTCTTCTATATTGACGGTATTTTTCATAAGCAGTATTGCTTGAATTTGATCAATTGTAGCTGAAATACCGTCTGACATCATAATTATTATATCATTATGCTTTAATTCAATAGTATGTTTAACATATGAAACTTTTTCGCTTAAACCAACCGGAAAACCACCACTGTCTATTTTTATAATACTGTTATCTCGTACAATTAAACTTAAGTATGCACCGCATTTTATAAATTTAGCACTACCATGTTCAAGGTCGATTATACATAAATCAACAGTAGAAAAGCCTATTTCATCTTTTAGCATATCGATTGAACAATTTACTGCATCAATTGCTTTTTCAGCTGATACACCAGATTTTAAAAATTTTTTTAACAATAAAATTGAATCGTGGCTATTACTATAAGCACCTTTACCGCTGCCCATTCCATCTGCAAGTATAAGATTATATTGAGCACCTGATGATTTAAATGCACTTACGTTATCGCCACATATATTTTGTCCACGCTTTGCTTTATATAATGCAAAGCATTCTGTTCTGTATAAATCAATTTGTTCAAAATCATATTTATAAAAATTGCCATTTATATTTTCATTGTTTATTATAAATTGTGCATCGCATAACAATGATATTTTATTTTTGAGTAAATGTGGTGAGAAATGTTTTTCACTTTTAAAAGTAATAGATAAAATCTGTTTGTTATTTGAATTATAAAAATTGCTTATGTTTATATCAAAACATTTATTAATATATAAATATTTTCTTATACTTTTTTCTATTTTTGAATTAATAATCGGTTTAATTTTAGGGGAATTTATTAATCCGGATAGTTGTTTGGTAGATTGGCAGAAATTATTATATATAGATTCACAATCGTTGTTTTCTGAAATTGGCTTTTCCGGCTCAAATATATCTATATATCTGCTGACAAATATTTTTATTTTTGTTTTGGGTAAAATTGTATAAATAAATGATGAAATTATCGGAGCTATTAAAATTTGCAGATTAAATCCTGTTGATGAATTTAATGTTGCAAGCGTCATATATGGTAAATAGTAGGATGGTGTAATGTATTTTTTATCAAATTTAGATATTGCTATACAAATCAAAGCGGGAATGTAAAGTGTTAAAATAAAGTAATCATGCATTGGATTAAGAAATGAAATCAATAAGGACAAACTTGCAGTAAAACCGATTGCAAGTTTTCTATTTATATAATAGGCACATAAATAGGTAACAGTAATAACAAATATCAACGATAAGGAAATGCCAAATATATAATAATTGTTTAACACGCAAATAAGCATAAGTGTTGTTATATTTAATGCTATTATATCTTTTGACTCAAATTTGTTTTTGTGTGATATTGCTTTAATAAAATAGTTTAAGAAGTATGTAATGCAACCACATAGTACACTTTCACATATTACTATTAAAGTTGCATATATAGATAATTCATCTAAAAAAATAAATAAAATGCCGCAAGCCATACTAATTAAGCCTGATAATAGGGGAGAATACACTTTTTTTATGTATAATGTTTTGCCTGATATTAAAATAATAGCAAGCAGTATTGTATTTGCACAGATAAATTTAAAATTTACTATTGTAAAGTTGTTTGTTAAATAACCGATAAAACTCCCCAAATATACTGATATTGTTGATAATATTGTAAATGGTGTAATTGATAACACAGATAGTGAAAAGGGTGATATAATACTTCCTATTGTTGTTTTTGATAACATTAAACCAATTACTATAGAAACTAATATGCTTAATGATTTATATGCTATTTTCTCGATTATTTGTAATTTACTTTGGTATCCTATTTTTTCCATATCAACACTTCCTTAAAATCGTTTAGGAAAGTATTATAGAACAAAGTATTGAAATATTATGTCATAAAATGAAAATATCCACTCAAAGAGTGGATATTCTTTAAAATTAAATTATATGTTTCATATTATATAATCCATTTGGCTTATTTTTTAACCAATTGGCTGCATTAATAGCACCTTCGGCAAAAACTTTTTTAGAAAAAGCTGTGTGCTTGATTTCAATTACTTCGTCATTACCGGCGAATATAACACTGTGTTCACCAACTATTGTACCTCCACGTAAAGAACTTATGCCGATTTCATTTTTACTGCGTGGTTTTCTTTCGGCGTGTCTATCATATATATACTCATATTCATTATCTGTATTAAGAGCGTTAGCAAGCATAATAGCGGTACCGCTTGGGGCGTCAATTTTTTTATTATGATGTTTTTCTATTATTTCGATATCAAATTGTTTACCTAGTATACTTTTGGCCTTTGCAGCAAGTTCGGCAATAAGACTAATACCAAGCGACATATTGTAAGAAAAGAATATGGGACACTCCTTAGAAGCTAATTCTATTTTTGCAATATCAGTATCGCTGTTTCCGGTTGTTGCAATTAGAGTAGGTAGTTGATTGTTTTTTGCAAAATTCAAAATACTATCAAGTAAAGAAGGATGTGAAAAATCTATTATTACATCAGCTTCAATCGAAATATCATTTATATTGCTGAAAATCGGATAATCAGTTGTTAAATCGTTTTTTATATCTACTCCTGCAACTATTGTGCTGTCATTTCTTTCGGAAACAATTTGAGTGATTGTTTTACCCATATAACCTTGACAACCGCATAAGATTATTTTAGTCATTTTGTATTTCCTTTACTTTAAATTAAATAAGATCCGCTTTTTTCAAATTATATTTTAATAATTCAAGATTGTTATCTTCCATTTCACACAATGGCAATCTTAATGGACCTGCGTTAATACCCATTAAATTTAAAGCAGTCTTAACAGGTATCGGATTAACTTCGCAGAACAAAGCATTAGCTAAAGATAGATACTTAAGCTGTAAATTACGCGCTTTAACATATTCTCCGTTTAACATATATTCACACATCATATGTGTTTCTAGAGGTAAAATGTTTGAAAGAACTGAAATAACTCCTATTCCGCCAAGCGACATTATCGGTACTGTTTGATCGTCATTGCCACTGTAAATATTTAAATCACACTCAGCTGCGATTTTAGCAACAAGTGATAAATCTCCGGATGCTTCTTTTACGGCAACAATGTTCTCGATTTTTGATAATTCTTTATATGTGTCAATTGTAATATTAACACCTGTTCTTGACGGAACGTTATAAAGAATACAAGGTATTGATACGCTGCTGGCAATTTTAGAATAATGAATAATTAAGCCTTTTTGTGTAGCTTTATTATAATATGGGGTAACAAGTAAAAGAGCATCCGCACCAACCTCTTGAGCAAACTGTGATAACTGTATAGAATATGTTGTGTCATTGCTACCGGTTCCGGCAATTACAGGTACGCGCTTTGCAACTTTATCTACAGTGAATTTGATAACATCTTTATGTTCTGTATCCGATAATGTTTTCGATTCACCTGTTGTGCCGCATACGATTATAGCATCAGTCTTATTTGAAATGTTGAACTCTATTAGTTCAGCAAGTTTTTTGTAATTGACTGATAAATCATCATTCATTGGTGTCACTATTGCAACACCGGCACCTTTGAATACAGTTTTTTTCATCACAGCCAAATCCTCTCTAAATAATTAATGTATAAATTAGTTCATATAGCCCTGAGCGTATAGAAGCTCTGCAAGTAGTACGGCACCGCCAGCGGCACCTCTTAACGTATTGTGTGATAAGCATACAAATTTGTAATCAAATATTCTATCTTCACGTAGTCTGCCAATATTAACAGCCATACCGTGCTCATTATCGCGATCAAGTTTTGTTTGAGGGCGATTGTCTTCTTGAAAATAATGGAGAAACTGTTTTGGGGCGCTTGGGAGTTTAAGTTCCTGAGGAATTCCAGAGAAGTTTTTCCATATATCAAGTATTTCTTCTTTAGAAGGTTTATCACCTTTAAATTTAATGAAGACAGCAGCCATGTGACCGTTTGATGCTGCAACTCTCAAACATTGAGCTGTGATAATTGGTGATTCTGCGTTTTTGATGACATCACCATCAATAGAACCCCAAATTTTGAGTGGCTCTTGTTCGCTTTTCTCTTCTTCGCCACCAATAAAGGGTATAACATTATCAACCATTTCCGGCCATCTTTCAAACGTTTTACCTGCACCGCTGATTGCTTGATATGTACAAGCAAGAGCATTATCAATCTCATATTTATTCATTAATGGATGCATTGCAGGTACATAACTTTGAAGTGAACAGTTTGATTTTACGGCAATAAAGCCACGTTTTGTTCCAAGTCTTTTGCGCTGAGCCTCGATGATTTTAGCGTGTTCGGGGTTGATTTCAGGTATTATCATAGGTACATCCGGTGTGCCTCTATGTGCGGAATTATTTGAAACAACAGGACATTCAAACTTTGCATAAGCTTCTTCAAGTGCTTTGATTTCGTCTTTTGGCATATCAACAGCACAAAAAACAAACTTAACTTGTTTTGCAATTTCTTCTTTATCTGCAAGTGCATCGTAAACATACATATTTGAAATCGCGTCCGAAAGTTCAGTGTCCATACACCATCTGCCACCCAGAGCTTCTGAGTATTTTTTTCCGGCACTTCTTGGGGAAGCTGCCAATACCTTGATATTAAACCATGGATGGTTTTCAAGAAGTGTGATAAATCTCTGACCAACCATACCGGTGGCTCCGATAATTCCAACGTTACATTTTTCCATTTTCTTTCTCCTTTGAATAAATAACTATTGAAAATATAATTTGCACAATATATAATATTGTATGCTATTATAATATATTAATATAACACTTTAGTATTTTTCTGTCAATAAAAAGGATACAAATATATGAACATAAAAGATTTTGACTTTGATCTACCGGAAGAACTTATTGCTCAAAAGCCCATTGAAAAACGAGATGCATCTCGCCTTATGGTACTTGATAAGAATACAGGGAATATTGAACACAAGCGTTTCTATGATATTATTTCATATCTCAATAGTGGTGACGTGTTGATACTAAATAACTCGAGAGTAATTCCTGCACGTATATTCGGAAAGAGAAAAGATAGTGGTGGTGTGGTCGAAACTCTCATGCTGAAAGCTTTATCTGATAATAAGTGGGAAACACTGGTAAAGCCGGGTAGGAAGGCTCTTATTGGACAGCGTATTGAATATGGTAATTCGCTTGAAGGTATAGTTGTAGATATCGCTGAGGATGGTAAAAGAATAATTCAATTTTATCATGATAGTTCAAGTATTTATGAAGTTCTTGACGAAATAGGAAATATGCCGTTACCGCCGTACATCAAAGAAAAACTAACTGATAATGAACGCTATCAAACTGTTTATTCAAAACATTTAGGTTCTTCGGCGGCACCGACTGCCGGATTGCATTTTACTGATGAATTGTTGTCAAAACTTGAAAATAAAGGCGTAATAATTAAATATGTTACCTTACACGTCGGCTTAGGGACATTTAGACCTGTAAAGGTGGATGACATTACACAACACATCATGCATTCTGAACAGTATTTTCTCCCTAAAGACACTCATGATGCAATTGTAGCTGCCAAGCTCAATGGCAATAAAGTGATTTGTGTTGGGACTACTTCTGTAAGAACTGTAGAAAGTGCATTTGATGACGATTTTAATATAAAGTCTTATAGTGGGGATACATCCATCTTTATTTACCCTGGATATAAATTCAAAGTACCAGATGCAATAATTACCAACTTTCATCTGCCTCAAAGTACGCTGATTATGTTAATTAGCGCTTTTGCAGGAAGGGAAAAAGTTTTAAACGCATATAAGACTGCAATTAATGAAAAATATAGATTTTTTAGTTTCGGCGATGCAATGTTTATTAACTAATGGAGGAAAAATTCTTGTTTGAACTTATAAAAAAAGAAGGTAATGCCAGACGCGGCAGATTTAATACTGTTCATGGTGTTATCGAAACGCCGGTATTTATGAATGTGGCAACCGCAGCAGCGATAAAAGGTGCAGTTTCAACTTTTGATTTAAAAGATTTAAAATGTCAGGTGATGCTTTCAAACACTTATCATTTACATTTGCGACCTGGTGATGAAATTGTACGACAACTTGGCGGTGTTCGCAAAATGTCAAAATGGGACGGTCCAGTGTTAACGGATAGTGGCGGATTTCAAGTGTTTTCACTTTCCAAACTTCGTAAAATCGAAGAAGAGGGTGTATATTTTTCCTCACACATTGACGGCAGAAAAATTTTTATGGGGCCAGAGGAAAGTATGCGAATTCAATCTAATCTTGCCTCGACTATTGCTATGGCATTTGATGAATGCATTGAAAACCCTGCTGAATATAATTATACATTAAAGTCAATTCAAAGAACTACTCGATGGCTGGAAAGATGCAAAATTGAGCTGGACAGACTTAATTCGATGGACGAAACGATCAATAAAAAGCAAATGTTGTTTGGTATAAATCAAGGTAGTATATATTCCGATCTGCGAATTTCACATATGAAGGAAATTGCAAAACTAGATTTGGATGGTTATGCAATCGGCGGACTTGCTGTGGGAGAAAGTACCCTGGATATGTATCGAGTAATAGAAGATGTTGAACCTTTTATGCCATCTGATAAACCGAGATATCTGATGGGGGTAGGCACACCTGTGAATATTATTGAGGCAGTTGATAGGGGAATAGACTTTTTTGATTGCGTTATGCCGGCTAGAAATGCACGTCATTCGCATTTGTTTACTTGGAATGGTGTGATTAACCTCTTAAATAAAAAATATGAGTTAGACCAAACTCCCATCGACCATGAATGTGATTGTCCTGTATGTAAAAATTTCTCAAAAGCAAGTCGGATCGTAGCCA
>JAZUOQ010000092.1:0-3564 GCA_045604775.1 Eubacteriales bacterium | reverse complement strand
AGACCGCTTGGCCTCCGACTTCGGCCTGTTCCTGCAGGCGGACTATGCCATCGGCGGTGCTGACGGCACACTGGGCAGAGGTATGCAGTGGCAGGGTATGTCTTTGTGGATGACACTTCGTCACGAAAAAACACCCTGGATAACATCAACCTATATACCAACACTTGTAGGCAAATTATTTTTCTTAGATGAACTTGCAGGACCTTTAACTGCAGAATGTAATTAAAATATGAGAAAAATCAAATGGTGTATTATTGGTGCAGGTGGAATTGCTGACAGACGTGCAATACCGGCTCTACTAAAAAACAATAATAATGAAATTGTTGCAATAATGGATAAAAATCCTGATACTGCTAAATCTGTTGCCTATAAATACGGATTTGAAACTTATTTCACTGACGAAGAGAAAATGCTTAAAGAAGTATCCTGCGATGCAGTATATATTGGTACACCTGTTTTTTGTCATTACAGGCAAGCACTTTTAGCTCTTAAATACGGCGCAAATGTATTTATAGAAAAACCTATTGCAATGAATGAAAAAGAAGCAACTGAAATCACTAATGCATTTAAATCAGCAGGTAAACAAATCACTGTCGGTTATATGATGAGTTATCACAATCTTCACCAAAAAGCTCGTAAGCTTATTTCTGAAAAAAAGCTTGGTGATATACATCTTATAAAAATGCAATTTTCATGCTGGTATCCTGAAATTGATGGAGCTTGGCGTCAGAATAAAAAACTTGGCGGCGGAGGCTGTATTATGGATCTTGCTGTTCATTGCATTGAATTATTATCAAGTATTACTGATGATAAAATTGAAAAGATTAAAGCGTTTTATACAACAAAAACTTTTAGTTATGAAGTCGAAGACAGTGCTGTTATAACTTTTAAGACAAATAAAGGTATACTTGGTCACATTGATGTAAACTTTAATATTCCTGATAAATGCGCATCCAGTAAACTTGAAATTTACGGAACTTCAGGTTGCATAATTGCTGAGGGAACATTAGGACAAGAAGAAAAAGGCAAATTGAAATTCATTTCATCACCACAAAATGAATATGAAGCATCACAAATACGAATAACATCTAAACCAAAAATTTATTATGGTAAAGGCTCAGATATTTATACTAAACAATTTAATGCATTCAATAAACTATTATTGACTAATAAGCATGATTATACAAATGCTATAAACGCGTTACATATTCAAGGTATTTGTGATAAAATATATTCTGAAAACTGCTATTGAACATAATATCAAAAAAGCTTAACGGTGACTCACCGTTAAGCTTTTTTATTCTATTTAATACAAGTTGTAAAGTATCTTTTCAAAATGACTGCAAATGATGGCTAATCAATATCAATTTCACTAACTGAGCAATTATACTTTTCCAAAACAGATCTTGCATCTGAAAGCGTATCTATGTTTTCTAAAAACACAAATTGACCTTGAATATTACCATACTCTGAAAAAGTTATCGCGATGGGTACACCCTCTTCAAAAACATACAAAAAGACTGTTGATTCTTTAATATTCAAAACTTCACTTTTAACAAAAGCTGTGTACATTGAACTAAAAGCTACATTTTCTGCTCCTTTTTGAGCATTAATATTTGCAGTTACTGTAGAAAAAGATGTTTTGTTTTTAATTTGATTTTTTAAATTTTCAGAGAGATTATCCCATGAATCTGTATTGTAATTACTGATAAGTTTTAACAATTGCGTAGTTTCGGGTAAAGAAACATTATATACAGCTATTGGAGAGTCGTAATCATTTGTGTCAACTGTTTCAACAACTGATTCCAGACCGTTTGCATTTAAAATGTCCGCATATTCTTTGCTTTGTATCATTTCATTCATTATAGAAATCAAATCAAGCCCCATTTTGTATAATTCAGTATCTGCATATTGATTTTCGTCGGAGATTTCTTGCATTAAATCTTTGCTTCCTAAATTAACGAAACTACAACCGGTTAAAAGTATAATAAAACAGCACATAAGTACAACATAACGATACACCTTCATAAACAACACTCCTTAATATCGATAAAATTTACTATATTTTGTTATTAAATGAATGCCCAATTTAGATTCCACTAATTTGGGCAATATGTAAACTTCGTTTAATGAATATTTTCCTGTAATTACAATTCTTCAACCTTAATAAGACTCGTGTTTCCGGACTGACCGTTTGTATCACCGCCTGTTATGACTATTTTATCACCTTTTTTCAAATGCAGCGTTTCCTGCGCAATTTTCTTGGCAGTATAAAAAAGCACATCGGTAGAGGTGAATTTTTCGCACATCACAGGTATTACTCCCCAGGATAAAGCCAGTTTGCGCCATGAAATTTCGTTAGTAGTAAGTCCGATTATTGGCACCGGTGAACGAAATCTTGAAACCATTCGTGCAGTCATTCCTGACAAGGAACATGCGATAATCGCTTTCGCATCAAGGTCAAGCGCCATTCCACAGGTCGAGTGAGAAATTGCATCCACCGCGTTTTTTATATGGAATTCTGCATTGTGAAAGCGCTTCGAATAGTGAATATTATTTTCTGTTGTTTCAGCAATCTTTGCCATTATTTCAACAGTTTCAACAGGGTATTTTCCTGCAGCTGTTTCGCCGGAAAGCATAAGGGCACTTGTGCCGTCATAAACCGCGTTAGCTACATCTGAAATTTCTGCTCTTGTAGGCCGCGGATTATATATCATAGTTTCAAGCATTTCTGTGGCAGTAATAACTCTTTTACCAAGCAATCTGCATTTTGTTATAAGTTTCTTTTGCATTGCAGGAAGCTGATCAAATGGTACTTCAACACCCATATCTCCCCTTGCAATCATTATACCGTCACAATATTCACAAATTTCAACAATATTATCGAATCCGGACTGATTTTCAATTTTTGCAACAAGTTCAATATTTTCCGCCTTAATTTTCTTTAAATACTTATGAACGTCTATTAAGTTTTGCTTATTAGAAACAAAAGAACAGGCAATATAATCAACTTCATTTTGTACACCAAACAAGATATCCTGTTTGTCCTGTTCTGAAAGATATTTCTGTCTCATAACCTTTCCCGGAAAGCTCATACTCTTTCTGTTTGAAAGCTCACCACCACACAGTACCTTGCAGATAATATTCTTATTTTCAATTTTCTCAACAGAAAATGTTAAAAGTCCGTTATTGAGCAAAATTGTGTCGCCGATTGCAAGTTCATCTGCAAGACTGGGATAACTGACAGAAACAATGTTTTCGTCACCAATTACATCTTCTGTTGTAAAAACAAATTGACTACCCTCCTTAAGAGTTACCTTTCCATCTTTAAAGGTTTTTATCCTATATTCAGGGCCTTTCGTATCAAGCATAATTGCAACAGGTATATTGAGTTCTTTTCGTACCTCTTTTATCAAATCTATTCTTTTTTGATGCTCACTGTGGGTGCCGTGAGAAAAATTAAGTCTTGCAACATTCATTCCTGCTTTACACAAATCTGATAAAATTTCCTTAGTTTCACTTGCTGGCCCGATTGTGCATACTATTTTTGTTTTACGCATATTT